>JARIDM010000233.1 GCA_029263945.1 Sporosarcina sp. | reverse complement strand
TGGAAGACGGCAGTGTGGTCATTGTGGACTCCTTCACGGGACGTCTGATGAAAGGGCGTCGTTATAGTGACGGCCTCCACCAAGCGATTGAAGCAAAAGAAGGCTTAGAAGTTCAAAATGAGTCGATGACACTTGCGACAATTACGTTCCAGAACTATTTACGTATGTATGAAAAGTTATCTGGGATGACGGGTACTGCGAAAACAGAGGAAGAGGAATTCCGTAATATTTATAATATGAACGTTATTGAAATTCCAACGAACCGTCCGATTATTCGTGATGACCGTGCAGATTTAATTTATTCTTCTATGGATGGTAAATTTAAAGCAGTCTCTGAGGACATTAAAAAGCGTCATGAGAAAGGGCAACCCGTCCTTGTCGGTACGGTCGCAATTGAAACGTCTGAAATTATTTCCGAGTACTTGAAAAAGTTCGGCGTGAAGCATAATGTGTTGAACGCGAAAAACCATGGCCGTGAAGCAGAAATTATTTTAGAAGCGGGTCAAAAAGGTGCGGTAACAATCGCAACGAATATGGCGGGTCGTGGGACAGACATTAAACTAGGCGAAGGCGTCACAGATGTCGGTGGACTTGCGGTTATCGGTACAGAAAGACATGAATCACGCCGGATTGACAATCAGCTCCGTGGACGTTCTGGACGTCAAGGAGATGAAGGGGTTACCCAGTTCTATTTGTCACTTGAAGATGAATTGATGCGCCGTTTTGGTTCCGATAAAATGAAGTCGATGATGACGAAACTCGGCATGGATGATGAGACGCCGATTCAGTCGAAAATGGTATCGCGCTCCGTGGAATCTGCACAGCGTAGAGTTGAAGGAAACAACTTCGATTCACGGAAACGATTGCTCCAATATGATGATGTTTTGCGTCAACAGCGTGAGATTATTTACAAAGAACGTAACGAAGTACTGGAGACCGAGAACATTCGCGGCATTGTGGAACGAATGATTGCTGAGGTCATTGACCGTGCAGTGGCGGTGCATACGACGGAAGGAAATCCAGCTGATTGGTACTTAAAAGGACTTGAAGATTTTGTTGGTGCAAACCTTCTACCAGAAGACCGCTTGACGGTAAAAGACTTTGAAGGCAAAACAACGGATGAACTTGTAGCGTTAATTCAAGAAAATGTGCGTGCACGTTACGATGAAAAAGAAGAAGAAATGACTGCGGAACGTATGCGCGAGTTTGAGAAAGTCATTCTGCTTCGTGCGATTGACTCGAAATGGACAGACCATATCGATGCCATGGACCAACTGCGTCAAGGAATTCACTTGCGTGCGTATGGCCAAACGGATCCACTGCGCGAATACCAGAGCGAAGGCTTCACAATGTTCGAAGAAATGGTACTTGCCATTGAAAACGATGCAGCCAGATTTGCAATGAAGGCAGAGATTCGTAATAATTTAGAACGTGAAGAAGTTGTCAAAGGAAAAGCTGTAAATCCAGAAGAAGCAGAACAAGTGAAGAAAAAACCTGCGCGACGAACAGTCAGTGTAGGTCGTAATGATCCGTGTCCATGCGGTAGCGGTAAGAAATACAAACAATGCCACGGAAGCAACTAAATGAAAGTTGCCGATATCAGGAGGAAGCAATTATGATGGAATTATCAGATGTACGGAATGAGCTCGACACTACAGCTAAGAAATTAGTGGACTTCAGGGGGTCTCTTTGACTTAGAAAACAAAGAGGCTAAAATACAAGAATTTGATGAAATGATGGCAGACCCGACATTTTGGGATAACCAAGAGACTGCACAAAAAGTGATCGCAGAATCAAATGTCCTGAAAGAAGTTGTCGAAGGTTATACAGAGCTAACAGATGTACAAGATAACCTAGAGATGACGTTAGAGCTTCTACGTGAAGAAGCTGATGAAGAGCTGCATGTGGAACTTGTGGATGAATTAAAAGCATTCATGAAGACCCTTGAAGAATTTGAGTTGCATTTATTATTAAGCGGTGAATTTGACCGTCACAATGCAGTCGTTGAGTTACATTCAGGTGCAGGGGGAACAGAGTCTCAGGATTGGGCTTCTATGCTGCTTCGTATGTATACGCGTTGGGCTGAACAACATAAATTTAAAGTGGAAACGCTCGATTACCAAGCGGGTGATGAAGCAGGTGTCAAATCTGTTACGTTGTCAATTAAAGGGCATAATGTTTTCGGTTATTTAAAAGCAGAAAAAGGCGTTCACCGACTTGTTCGAATTTCACCGTTCGATTCTTCGGGCCGTCGTCACACTTCGTTTGTATCGTGTGAAGTCATGCCTGAATTCGATGGCGATATCGACATTGAGATTCGCACAGAAGATATTAAAATCGATACGTACCGCTCAAGTGGCGCGGGTGGACAGCACGTTAACGTAACGGATTCTGCTGTTCGAATGACGCATATTCCAACTGGCGCGGTTGTAACCTGTCAAACGGAACGCTCGCAGATTAAAAACCGTGAACGTGCGCTGAACCTGTTAAAATCTAAGTTGTATCAGATTAAAGTAGAAGAAGAACGTCAACGTTTATTAGAAATTCGTGGCGATCAGAAAGAAATTGGCTGGGGCAGTCAGATTCGCTCTTACGTATTCCACCCGTATTCAATGGTAAAAGACCACCGAACAGATGCGGAAACTGGAAACGTGAGCGCAGTCATGGACGGCGAACTAGACATGTTTATCAACGCTTACTTACGTTCGCAAATCGATTGATGAAACGGGGACGCAAAAACGTCCTTTTGAATAAAATTTCACCGGTACATGTTTCAAGTATGTCGAAATGGTGTATACACACATTAGCACCTGTTTACGTAACCGTCTAACACGAAATCGTTAAAAAAACGCATTTTCAAAGTTGGAGAAATTGGCTATGAAGCTTGATGTGATGAAGTTTGTTATTATTAGTCTGATTTCGAAAGAATCGTGTAAGGGTTCAAATGGCTTATTTATTGGTATACTAAGTTGAATGGAAAAAAGAAGTATACACTTCTTTAACCCATATTATTTAATTCGAAGGAGGGAAAGTAGCTTGAAGAAAAAATTATTAGCAGCATTATTTGGAGCTGTTCTTGTCCTCGGCGCATGTGGTGGCGGAGATGATACAAGCAGTGACAAAGATCAAGGTGCTACGGACGGCGATGTAGCAACGGTTGACGCAGAGAAAATTGTGAACAACAAATGTATCGCTTGTCACGGGGGAAACCTTGAAGGTGCAAGTGGTCCAGCACTAGACAAAATTGGTGATAAATTATCACAAGATGAAATTCATGACGTTATTATCAACGGTCAAGGCGGAATGCCAGCTGGAATCATTGAAGGCGAAGAAGCAGATGCAGTCGCTGAGTGGTTAGCAGCAAAGAAATAAAAAAACAAAACCTCTATGGACAACTTGTTCATAGAGGTTTTTTTGCATTTAATGGGAGATATTGTAAGGGAATGTAGAAATAAACAAGTTTATATCTGATGATGTAAAACAAATGAAATATAACTGTAATAACCTTGAGGATTAAAACATGCTATACTCATTGTGCTGACTAAATCTGGTCTAGAATAGTTCGGGTGGTTTTAACGTGATAAAAATGAAGGATGTCTATAAGAAATATCCCAATGGCGTGATTGCGTCCAATGGCCTTAATATAAAGATTGCACGTGGTGAATTTGTTTATGTTGTCGGGCCAAGCGGTGCAGGTAAATCTACATTTATCAAGATGATGTACCGAGAAGAAGCACCAACAAGCGGAGTCATCATGTTTAAGGATATTAATCTCGCAACACTTAAACAAAAAGAAATTCCGCAACTACGCCGGAGAATCGGTGTTGTCTTTCAGGATTTCAAACTCTTATCAAAGTTAAATGTCTATGAAAATATTGCTTTTGCACTTGAAGTGATCGAGGAATCGCCACAAAGTATTCGCAAAAAAGTAAATGAAGTCCTTAAACTTGTCGGACTGACACATAAAGTGAGAATGTTCCCAGAAGAACTGTCTGGTGGCGAACAGCAACGTGTTTCAATTGCTCGGTCGATTGTGAACAATCCTGAAGTAGTCATTGCAGACGAACCGACAGGAAACTTAGATCCTGAAACTTCTTGGGAGATTATGAAAATACTTGAAAAAATTAATGCGCGTGGCACGACTATTATTATGGCTACCCATAATAAGGAAGTTGTAAACACAATTAGACACCGAGTGATTGAAATTGACGGCGGAATTATTGCCCGCGATGAAGTCGGAGGTGACTATAGCGTTGAAAATTAGAACTCTTAGAAGACACTTTATAGAGAGTATGAAAAGCATTGGTCGTAACCGATGGATGACTTTTGCTTCTATTAGTGCTGTAACCGTAACTTTATTACTTGTTGGGGTATTCATCGTTATGATGATGAATTTAAATAAAATCGCTACGAATATAGAACAAGATGTCGAGATTAAAGTACTTGTAGATTTGGCCGCAGGTGAAGAATCTTTAAATAAATTAGAAAACACCTTGAAAAAGAATCCTGATATCGTCGAAGTGAAGTTTTCATCTAATGAAGACGAACTAGAAAAGATGATTGAAGGCTATGGCAAAGAGTTAGATTTATACAAACAAAATAACCCTTTACGCAACGTTTTTTATGTCAAGGCTGTTGATCCACAAAAGACAGCTGGAATTGCTAAGGAAATCGAAACTTACGATTATATCCACGAAGTCAAGTACGGCGAAGGCAAGGTAGAGAAGTTATTTAATGTCCTAAATAAAGGACGAAATGTTGGCGTCGTGCTCATTATTGCATTGTTGTTTACTGCGATGTTCCTCATTTCAAATACAATTCGTGTGACGATTGTTGCGCGCAAGAGAGAAATTGAAATTATGAAACTCGTGGGTGCAACGAATAGTTTCGTGCGTATTCCGTTTGTTTTAGAAGGCATTTGGTTAGGTATACTTGGCGCTTTGTTGCCAATGATTATTTTGTCTGTTACATATGTTAACCTTTATGATCGACTACAACCAAAAGTACAAGGAGAATTGTTCCAGCTATTGCCGACAACACCTTTCATTTTCCAATTGAATGGCTTGTTGTTGTTCATCGGTGTGTTTATCGGTATATGGGGCAGCTTCATGTCTGTGCGTAAATTTTTAAGAGTTTAAAAATAGAGAAGTAAGCTAAAGTTTGAGAGGGGAAATTATAAAGTGAGAATGAGTAAATGGATTCTATCGTTTATGGTAGCGACATTGATGCTGTCATCAGTAATGGCAAGTCCTCAAGTTTCAGCAAATTCGTTAAGTGATATGAAAGACAAGAAAGAACAAGTTGAACAAAAGAAAAATGAATTGAATAACGGCATTAAACAAAAATCAACAGAAATTGATACGAATAAATCAAAACTTTCGTCAATTCAAGACCAAATCACAAAAATTAACAATGAAATTACAACAACGAATAATCATATCACAACAGTTGAAAACCAAATTAAAGAGACTAGGCAAGAAGTTGAAGCATTACAAGCTTCTATCGCTTCTCTTGAAAAGAAAATCGCTGAACGTGATTTGGTTTTAATCGAACGTGTACGTGCCATGCAAGCAAACGGTGATCCAGTAGATTACCTTGATGTGTTACTCGGCGCAAATAATTTCTCAGACTTTATTGACCGCTTTTCTACAGTAAAGACGCTGCTAGATGCGGACCGTGCCATCATGAAACAACAAGCAGATGACCAGGAACAATTAGAAGTAGAAAAGAAACAGGTTGAAGAAAAACTTGCAGAGCAAGAAGACAATAAAAAAGAATTAGAAGGATTAAAAGCTTCCTTTGAATCACAGAAACAACAAAAAGATCA
>JARIDM010000230.1 GCA_029263945.1 Sporosarcina sp. | reverse complement strand
TCATGACGCAACTGAACAAAACCTACTTGAAGCGGAACCTCCGCTCTCTATAAAAGACAAGTACCATCCATAGTAGAGCAATTAAGGTTGCTCAGTAGAAACGTCCGAACCAAATTATCGGAATTATATGGGGCTGCTAGATTATGGTTTAACCATTCGAATAAAACTTTAAACACGAACAATTAATAATTTTAGACTCTAAACGTTCGGTTGTCAAGTGTGTTTTAGCGCTTTTACGGTCATTGTTCTTCTCGAGGACAGCTTTTAAATAAATGGGGCATTAACGAATTTTATGGGGTTAAAATACTTTATAGACACTTCACACCAAGTTGTCAATCCCTTTTAAAACAAAAGTATTGAGGTTTTGTGAAATAACCTCTAACATAGAAGAAATGTCAGGTACTCTTTGAAAGACACAATACTGAGTGGCCGAATAAGTAAAATGAGGTGTTTCATCCCTAATGTCAAATTCAGAAACGTTTGAGTTTAAAAAACACATACCTTTGATGGTTGTTTTATTATCAGGTGCGTTTATTACCATTTTGAATCAGACGCTACTCGCTACCGCTTTACCACCCATCATGAAAGACCTTCATGTCAATGAAAGTACGGTGCAATGGTTGCAGTCTATTTTCATGTTGGTCAACGGAATTATGATTCCAATTACAGCCTTTTTAATCGGGAAATTTACAACGCGGAGATTGTTCCTTACAGCAATGAGTATTTTTGCTATGGGTACTTTACTCGCTGCAGTTTCTCCAAACTTTTCAGTCCTGTTAATGGGGCGCGTTTTACAAGGTGCAGGCGCAGGGATTATGATGCCGCTCTTACAAACGATTATGTTCCTCATCTTTCCCGTAAAACAAAGAGGTAAAGCGATGGGGTATTACGGTCTCGTAATTGCATTCGCTCCAGCCATCGGACCAACTTTGTCCGGCTACCTTGTAGACAACTATCCTTGGCGCAGCGTATTCTATGTTGTACTTCCAATCACTTTAATCATTATTGTCGCGGCTTACTTCTTACTGAAAAACGTCACAGAACAAACAAATCCAAAAATGGATTACTTGTCAATTGTTCTCTCTACATTCGGTTTCGGAGGACTGCTGTACGGATTTAGTATCGCAGGCAGCACAGGCTGGTTAAGTGCCAACGTCATTGTCTCCATGCTCGTTGGGGCGATTACACTCTTCTTATTCATCAGAAGACAATTGGAACTAGATGAACCAATTCTTGAATTTAGAGTGTTTAAATACCGCGTATTTGCCATTGCAACCGCACTTGGCATGATCGTGTTCGCTTCCATGATTGCAACAACGGTTATTTTACCGCTCTTCATGCAAAACATGCTCGGATTCAACGCATTCCATTCTGGTCTTATGCTCTTACCTGGTGCAATTATGATGGGCATTATGAATCCAGTTTCAGGGGCCTTATTTGATAAATACGGCGCTAAAATACTGCTCCGTACGGGCTTTGCAATTTTAACGGTTACGACATTCATGTTCGCAAACTTGTCCGTTGATACAACCTTTGCCTATTTAGCCATTTTAAATGCGGTTCGAATGGTCGGAATCGCTATGGTCATGATGCCGTCAACAACGCTTGGTTTAAACCAGTTGCCACGTCATTTAATATCACACGGTACCGCGATGAACAATACCTTCCGCCAGATTTCTGGTTCAGTTGGAACCGCCGTACTCGTAACAATCTCCGTTACGGCAGCAACCGGTAACAGCGGCTCAATCCCAGGAATGATTGAAGGCGTAAATATGGCCTTCCTCGTTGCAGGATTTATCTCGCTCGTTGGATTGTTCTTATCGTTTAGAATTAAAAACGTAACGACGAATAATGACTAAAACACAAAATGACACACGCTGAATGTTCAGTGTGTGTCATTTTATATTTTACATAATTTTTCAAGGGGATTGAATATAAGGGCGATTGGTAAAAAATGCTGTTTGCTCATTGATATAATAGCAAAATAATTCGTAATTCATCCATCGTTTTGGTATTTTCATTACTAGTTCGTCTTGACCTGTGTAGATAAGAACATGCTTATGGTCAAAACTCACTTTTGTAATAGCTCCAAACGCAATACGCTGTTCAGAAGCCCCTTTTCTTTTAATAATTTCTTGCCCTGTAACCAGCACTTTGTTTCTTTTGTTGGTCATAAGCTCATACGCAAAGAACGCGCCTACAATCAGCGTGAAAACAATCATAACTGAGAGGTTTCTTCCGTTTTCAGACAAAACCCTAATGCCCCTCATAACAAGAAGAACAAGTAAGAACCATGCGATTGGCCTAATTTTAGGTGTACTTTCATAAAAAGTGGTTTCGTTATATTCTTGCGCTTGTTCATCGTCTTTCCTTAAAAAGTCCTGTTTATGCTCGTCGATTGTGCGTGCACTGAACTCCACAAATTCAGTGTATGATGCATTTGTTTGGTTAACTTGTTCTTCCCCATTTTCCTCCGAAAAAATACCAGACCAACCTGTATATGTTCTAGCATTGTTTTCAAATGTAAATAAATAATAAAAGCCGTGTTGACCATAATCATTTTCTACGTCCAACTTATCTACAATTACTAAATTCTCAGGGAACATTACGGAACCTTTTCCATCTTCTGATTGCACTAGAATCGCATAAAACATTCTTGACTTTGCCACTTGCGTTAATACGTTAATCGATGATGGATAAAGATGAACCAAGTCCTTATATACCAAAGTCCAATACAATTTGTCAGCACTTTCAATATCACTTGCACACGTCAAGA
Source organism: Sporosarcina sp. (assembly GCA_029263945.1). GTDB lineage: Bacteria > Bacillota > Bacilli > Bacillales_A > Planococcaceae > Sporosarcina. Next base: position 7,728 of record JARIDM010000230.1, on the reverse strand, counting down.
TTGTCTCTTCATCAAAAGGTAAATGCTTCGTCAAACAAACAGCTAAAGCCTGCGTCTTCAATAAGGGATCATTGAACGTTAAAACTTCAAGGATTTCTTTTTCCACTTCAGAAGAAAAATAAAATTCCATTAAAGAAATATAAAGGATCATTCGATTTCGAATCACCAAATAGTTATCTTTCCACGCTGTATAGACAAACTTGGTCGAATAATCAACGTCGTATTGGAAGTATTCATTTTTTTCTTCTATATAATCTTCTAAAAGGAGCGGTAAGATTTGCTCTTTTTCTAATACGCCACCATACCCAGAACGGTTAAAAACTAAGATAAGTTCGTATAATGGAAACTTTAAATGATCTGAATTCAAATACGCTACAGCTCTCCTGATGATTCTTTCCGTAAGATAAGGATAATGACTTAACGCATTTGCTGGCAGTTGAAAATAGACATTGTCCATCAACTTCAGGATCTTTTCTTCAAGAAACAAGAATATGTCCTCGTCGTCTGTTGATAGCAAATAGTCAATGGCTCTTTCTTTCGCCTTCAAATCCAGTGTATCAAAATGTTTTACAAGCGCTTCTGCAACCTCTTTTATCTGAAAATCACAAACGTAGTTGATGAGGTGATAAGAAGGGTTATCCCACCCTGCGACAGGCGCTGAAAATTTTCCAGCCGCTGTTTTCACAAAGTCTTTCAGCACGTCGATTTGCACTTCTGTTCCTTCCATTTGCTGGTACTGATGGAGATGATTCAGCGCTTCATATCTTTTTTGTGGATGTTTACTTTTAACACCTCTTAAAACACCTCGTAGTTTCCATTCCAACAAATTGATCACCTTTACCTTTATGGATATCCTAATTTTCAATGATTCACATGTTAACATAGTATCGTAGGCCGTCATATAAGCAACAAGTAAGAGACCTGCCTTTTAGGTGTTTGTAATGACATATAACAAAAAATCTCGTCTACTTTACACGAAGCAGACGAGATCGTTCGTTTAAGACTGAATTGACGGTCGATGCTTAAGATGAGCAGTGAGTCTTCTGAGAAGATAGTCAAACCGATTATATTCAATCCAACTTTTCGGGATCTTCATGGCCAGTTGATTTTGCTTATCGTATATCAGAATATAATTCCAATTACGACGTACTTTTGTAATGTCTGCAATGGATATAGACGTTTCTAAACGATTTTTTCTTTTAATGACACGTGTACCCGTTATGAGAACGCTATCTTTTTTAGTATTGATGTACTCATGTACAAGTAAAGATCCTATAATGATATAGAAAGGAATCATGAAAAGATCAAATAGTGACTCTTCTAAGTACTTAACAGATAATGCCATCCCTATAAAAAGAATCACCCAATAAAACGCGCCAACTTTAGGAGCGCTTGAAACAAATGGAAGTTCAGTAAAATCGTCTTGCCTATCGTATAAGTGATCACCAAAGCACTCTTCATGTTCTTCAATCGTCATTGAATCATAATGAATAAATTCGGTAAAAGAAAAATCTATGTCAGCTACAATTTCTTTTCCATCTGTTCGCTCGAAAACACCACTCCATCCTACATACGTTTCCCCGTGGTTATCAAACTTACATAAATAATAGAAACCTTCTTGTTCAATTGCATTGAGCACACTGATTTCTTGAATTACTTCTATGTTTTCATGAAAAGCAGTGTAATCGACTTCACCTGTTACATGTTTAAGAACTGCATAAAACATTCTCGTTTTACCTAATTGAGGTTCCAAATCGATTGTTTTTGGATATAGATGCAGTGCATTTTTAGATTGTAATTTCCAATAAAGCACTTCTGCACTTTCAATATGCTTTGCACATTCCAGAATATCACGCTTTTCATAAGGTAATTTACGCGAAATAGAAACAGATAGTGCTTCTGTCTTAACAAGGGGATCATTAAAGTCTAAAGCTTCAGTGACTTCACGCTCAATTTCAGGCGTACAATAAAATTCCATTAAAGAAATGAACAAAAGTAATTGTCGCCGGATCCTCATATATTTTTCTTGCCACTCTGTATAAACAAGCTTGGTTGAATAGTTAGCGTCATAGGCTAAGTACGCTTGTTTTTCAGTTTCATAATCTCTCATAAGAATTGGTAGAATCAGGTCTTTTTCTAGTCCCTCTCCATGTCCAGAACGATTACATGCAACGACCAAATTGTAAAAAGAATATCTAAAATGATCTATATGCAACTGAGGCGCTGCTCGACTAATGATTCTTCTCGTAATTTCAGGAAATTCACTTATGTGATTTGCTGGGATTTCAAAATCCTTGTCATTCATCAAAGCCAATATCTTCTCTTCTAGAACAGAAAATACTGACGCGTCTCCCAGTGACAACAAATGCACAATTACCCTTTCTTTTGCTTTCAAACTAAATGCATCGAAATGTATAATGAGTGGTTCAACAAGTTCTTTTAAATCGAAATAACAGACATAGTCAATCAGACCATAAGACGGATTATCCCATACATCAACAGGTGTTGGAAATTGTGATGCAGCTACTTTTATAAAGTCTTTCATCACATCAAGGTGGACATCAATCTCTTCAGTCTCCTGATAATCATAGTCTTCTTGGATATTATAGAGACGCTGCAGCGAAAAAAATCTTACTTCGGCTTTCTCACTCTGCACATCTTTCAAAATTTCGCGCAATTCCTTTTTTGACAAATCGATCACCTATACCTTTTCGGTTTTTCAATTTACAATTAACCATATTTTAACATAGCCTCTTGAGTTGGACTATGCGTATAAAGTAAGAGGCTTTTCATATAGGTGTTTGTAACGAGTCGATTCATCGGTTGAGTGCTCTGCTATATCTTTCCTTGTGAAGGTTTAAGCTTTTGAAATTACTGGACCATCACCATAAAGGCAACAAAAACGCCAAAGACAAGTACCAATAAAATAAGTGCATTAATGGCTTGAATCTATATGAATAACGCAAAAATAACGGTCAACATCACCGTCATTTGTTTAAACGCTTTGGAACATCTTTGATATTTCGTATGATTTTTTGATAATGATAGGTAACCCTGGGCCTAAAGAATTATTTCCGTAAGCGCAATTTCATTAACATAAGCATCTGGTATTTTTAATGTCGCTAATAAACTTTCCGACAAGCTTGAAATATATTTTAATGAGCCCAGTTCTTAGGCTACTTCAATTTTAAACAAGTAATGAACCACGAAATCCCCTAGCCGCATAATAGGACTCCACTCCGTTGTGATAAACAAAAACCGTTTCATATCTATAATCGCAGAACAGCGCGCCTTTTAGTTTCCGGATTTCCGTGGGTGTTTTAATCCAACTAGACGTTTTTTGATCGACACACGCTAGTTGTTGTAAATAACGGTATTGTTCTTCGTCTAATAGCTCAATGCCCATGTCCAGAGCCATACCACATGCACTATGCGCTGGCTTATTCTTCTTCCGTGATGCTAAAGCTTCCTCATCATAACAGACACTTCTTCGACCCGCGGGACTCTCAGCAGAACAATCATAGAAAATATAGGCCCCCTGCGTTTTGTCCACGCCGACCACATCTGGTTCTCCACCCGTTCTCTCCATTTCAAACAGCGACCACATCTTCTCAGGATGCTGCAACAACTTCTCTTGGATAGGTGTCCATTCTAAGCCTGGATGACGGTGCATATGTTGTTCAAAGCGTTCTTTCAGTATCTCGAATAATTCTTCTCGCTCATTTGTTGGTAACACGTTAGGTTCTTTCGTATTCGCCATTTGTATTCTTCCTCTCTTTTCTTGTTAATGTATACACAATTATACCCCCTCTCGAAATTGTATAACCAATAAGTCCTATTTTTGAATTCAATAAACTTTTTATACCTCAAATTACATTTTTATGTTACGATTAGAGTAAATATTTACCAGTAAAAAACAGCTATTTCTACTGATTTTGCGTACATTTAACCATTAGGAGTGGGACTATGGAATCACTAAATTTAATCGAATTGCAGCAGCGAGTTTCCCAATTACGTTTAGAAGGAAAGTATAAAGAAACGATTGAAGCTTGTTTTATACTACAAGAAAAAGGCTACGCTGCAAACGATTACAAATCCATATTAACTGCACTGATTAATAAGGCAGCAGCTTATTACAACATTGGAGAAATCGAAGAAGCCTTTCACTGTATGGATAAACATCTCGAATATTGCGTAGATCATGGCGATGCGGCTGATCAATTGAATGGCTATAACATCCTATTTCTACTTCATGAGCACAATAAAGATTACATAAAAGCCAAGTCAACTTTACAAAAAGCCATGAAGTTAGGCTTATCTCTAGGAAAATACAACATTGTGAGCAATGCTTACAGCAACTATAGCTCCGTTCTTGCGACAGAAGAACTTTTTGAAGAAGCACTCATACATGCAAAAAAAGGGTTAGAGATGGCTAAAAAACAAGAACCAAGAACACCTATCTTAGAATTTCGGGTAAAGTTAAACCTTGCAAATGCCTATATCGGTTTAAATGACATGGCACAAGCCTCTTCTTTAGTAGATGCACTACGACTTGACCCTATACTGGATTCTTTTATTCGTGAAAAAACACAAGTAGCAGACTTGTATGGACGCTATTTAATCAAAGAAAAAAGATACATGGAAGCTTATGATGCGTTGACGATTGCAAAAGAGTTGGCCGAAAGTTATCAGGATAAGAACCTATTAAAAGGAATCTTAGAAAAAAGATGCAGTATTTGTGAACTCATGGAAGACGTTCATCTAGGATTTAAAGCTCAAAAAGACTACATTGCTATTTTAGATGACTTGCGACAACAGGAAATTACGATGACCGCAATGCGGTTAGAAGTAAAGCATGACCTTGCGGGAATGGAACGAAGAGCAAATCAAGATTATCTAACTGGTCTTTATAATCGTAGCTATATAGAAACTACCGCAAATGAAATGCTTGAAAAAGCTTATATAACAGGTGAAAAAATCAGCTGTATTGCGCTTGACCTTGATAATTTAAAAGGATTGAATGATACGTATGGACATATGTTTGGAGATGAAGTAATTAAAGAAGTTGCCCATGCGTGCCAAAAGCTCATTCGAAGCGGTGACTTGATGGGTCGTTTCGGCGGAGATGAGTTTGCAATTATTCTAAACGACATCACAATGGAACAAACTAGAAAAAAAGCAGAACAACTCATGGAAGCTGTGAGTGAACTTACGATTATGAAAAATGGCAACCTTATTCCGGTGACCGTCAGTTTAGGCGTTGCAGATAACCACGATGGCCAAGTGACTTCTTTTACCGCTTTGTTTCACGAAGCGGATATTGCATTATACCAGGCCAAACGAGGCGGTAAAAACCGTATTCATATGATTCAATAAAAGCACGTCGGCTTTGTAAAGCCGATGTGCTTTTTTAAATTTTGAACTGATGAAACGATCTTTTTTCAAACTTGAAGAAGATTCCCAACACCGTCCCAAAAATCGCATGACCTACGAGCCAGTAGAAAAGTGCAATCATATTCGTAAGCGCAGGGGTTCTATCAGACAATGCCGTTGTCGGAAACAAAGCAATTCCAATTACGACGCTTACAACCATACAAATCACGATGGCACGGTTTTTCCAATGTGGTCGCAACTGATACATTATATAAAATCCAAGTGCGACTGCAATCGAGACAATTAAATGGAAGGATACTTCAATCCACTCAGGAAATGCTATATTTCCTATGATCGGTATGTAATCTACATTGAGCAGGAAAATGTATACTTTCTCACCAGTCACAGACTCAGTCCATTTGAATAAGAAAGTTAAGACACAGCCCCCGATTAACCCGTATATACTGGCCATCGCAATCCCTTTTAGGTGTTGTTTCATTCTGCTCTCTCCTTTAATTGACTTCCCCCACAATCTAGCATAATGAAATACTAGCTTCTTTTAAACATTGTTAACATTGATCGGTTATAATTTCAAATAGGCAACCATCCAAGTTTGTCCAGAATAAGCCACGCGCAGCAAAGTCATGATCCGTTCGCTGATTAACCCGATCAAACGGACTGCTGCCAATTGCAACTTTATAATCCAGGCATTTCTATAAAAATCATGCCTGCTCCTAGGAATAGAATAACTGCTACAAATAACCAATACTTTCTTGAAGTTAAAACAAATTTTCCGTAGCAAAAAGCACCAACCATCCCTATTAATAAGCCAAGTAAATCACTATAATGCTCACTGATGATAATTTTATAGACAATCATAAGAATGATCGCTATAAAAGCAAATGCTCCAACAGCTCCTAACGCAAAATCGTTACTATACTTACGGCCTTCATCTAATTTCTGAGTTTGGGCAAGTTTCAACATTTCATCCTTATGCATTTTGACACCTCCGCTACTTTCTACAAGTTTACTTGACGATCGGAACGATTATATTTATTCACATAAGTTGTTTCGCGAGAAGCTAGTTACTGTATTTTAATGGCTTCCTCAATAGAGGGAAGATTATTTATATCTTTTTGGCTATCTTCTTGCTCAGCAAAAAATCTTTTTACTGGAATATTAATATAAATGAACATCCCCATAGTCAAAATCCAGAAAACCCAGCTGGCAATTTGTTTATAGATTAACATTTCCCCATATCCATCCACGCCATATTTATTCAATAGAAATACGGTCAGACTTACCATAAACAGACCTCTGAACACATAAATCACCTGAATGAATTGAAACCATTTAAAAATTCCTTTTTGAAAAAATAAGACTGTACTGTCTTCTCGTGCATAGCCTTGTAAATATGCAAAGTCAACTGCAAAGTATAAGGAAAAAGGGCGCTTAATAACGAAAGCAATAAAGTAAATCACGACATAAAATAGACTTAAATATATGCCATTCCATATCATTTGCTCTGCTGTTCCTGAAAGTAGATTTACGGCGGTCCCTATTGCCAATGAGCCGATGATGAATATTCCGGCTATGTTGAATTGTTTCTCCGTGATAAATCGATAACAGGTATAAATAAATCCTGGAATCGTTGAAATCAGCATGGCTGCGTAATCCCCTAAAGGTTCTTTGCCAAAGTTCCATAGAATGTAAGGCAATGCTGCATAAAATATCAAGTCTAATAAGAGTAACCTTTTATTAAATCCTTTCTTCTCTGCCATATTTACACGCCCCCTATATCCAAATTTGGCTCTTTTGAAGAACTGAGTTTATTAGTGATTTGCCCCATTAGCGGAAGAGCGAGAGGCTCTGAAAAAGTGAAACAGTCATAATAAATACGGATAAAGTACCGATAGAACATTTTGAATAATCATATAACTATATCATACGTGAGCTCTCGCTAAACTTCAAACCTTCTTACGGATTCCATGCTTTCAAACAAAAAATGCTAGAGAAGAGAGACTTCTATCTCCTTTTTCTAGCGAACTCAACCAAATTGACCCGAAAAGAAATCCCCCCTTCCTTAATGAAACAAAGGGAAGGAGGGATATAGTTTATAACGAAATTAACACTTTCTCTAGATGTTTTACTGTCGGTGTTAGATTAGCATAAAAGTAGGCTTCACGTAACCTTCTCGCAGAAGGACTCACCTTTAAATAAGCGGCACTTCCATTGTGCAACATGGCTGTTTGCACAGCCTGAAGTGTTAAATAAACACTGTCTCTCCTTATTTTAATGATATGCCGCCAATCCATGTTATTCGATTCAATGATCGCTTGTAATTGTTCTTCATAC
>JARIDM010000222.1 GCA_029263945.1 Sporosarcina sp. | reverse complement strand
TACATCGGTAGCAACCTATAAAACTGCTTACGATAAATTATATGATGCCGCGGGTGTGGAAGCATTTGGTTGTGCGAATATCACTACAGGTCTTATTAATCCAGGCGATGTTGTTAAAATCATTGATGGTGATGTCGAAGCGACTAATGCGGTTGGAAAACAACTAAATTGGACAACAGCCCATAAAGACATTTTTGAAACACAATACATCGTTGATTTAGAAGGTAAAATTCTTGCACTTGATGATAATTTTATAGAAAAAGGGATAAAGCCAGGTGATATGGTTCCGATCGATCAAGAAGCAATTGATGAATTGATAGAAACAAGACACCCAACTTATTCCAAACTCTTTAAATTTGCTGGATTGGAACGTTTATCGGGTTATGCACCAATCTTTGAAAATCATGATACAACAGGAGAGATCATTGCAATTAGTGTCATAGACTTTGATGGTGCAATTGTTGGTGATCGAACTTGGGATGTTGTGAGAAATGGTATTTTAATTAGTTTAATTCCGATGCTACTGGCATCACTCTTTACAATATATTTAATTAGACGTAAAACAGGACAAATATCTGCATTAATTGCACATGCAAAAGAAATTGCAGAGGGTAACCTAGCCATTAACGATATTGAAGTGAAGAGTAAGGATGAAGTCGGGGAACTCGCGAGTACATTGAATACAATGACTGCCAATTTACACGACATGATTACAACAATGAAATCTACTGCAAATCAGCTGTCAGAAAACTCTGTTGGAACAGCTACTTCCTTATATGAGATGCAAACAGCAATTCAACAAGTCGCAGAAAATATGAGTGAAGTCACTATCTCCATTTCTAATGGGACGATGAGTGCAGATCATGCATCAAAAATTTTAAAATCACTCGCAAACGATATCCAAAATACAAAAGAAGCAGCAGATAAGAGCGTAGCTAATTCTAAAACGACTATGACAACTGCAGACGAAGGTCAACAAAGAGCAAAAGAAATTAACGTAGATATGGAAAAAATTCGTACGGCATCACTTGGGACAAGTAGTACAATTCAAGATTTAATTGAGTCAACTACAAAAATTCAAGATATTACAACTTCTATTGCAGGAATCGCTGCACAAACAAACTTACTTGCATTGAACGCATCTATAGAAGCTGCTCGAGCGGGTGAACATGGCAAAGGTTTTGCTGTTGTAGCTGAAGAGGTTCGGAAACTAGCAGAGCAGTCGAATAATGAAGTCGCAGAAGTTGAAAAGCTTATCCAGGATATAACGAATCGTATTCAACAAGTCGTTGAAACGACAGCGGAAAGTACCGAGTTGATTGAAGTTGGTTCTGGTACAGTAAATTTAACTGCGCAATCATTAAGCAACATTTCAATTGCTGTTTCGAATACAGTAGATGAAATTGGTAAAATCTCTGAATTAACAGGAACTGAAGCTAACGATTCTAAACAAGTGGTTGATTTAATTAGCCAATTAACAGAAGCGATACACAGCATTGAGGATATGACAACGAGCGTATCTGCTGCAACGGAAGAGACTTCTGCTTCTATTGACGAAGTAACAAACCGCTCAATTGAAACGAGTGAAATGGCAAAAGAACTGGAAAAAGTTGTGAGCCGATTTAAACTTTAAAATGGAGCCCTTGGAACAGTTGTGATGTTTTCAAGGGCTTTTTTGATGTGAAATTTTAACCTTCTTTTTGGTTTGCATTTTGTTCTACTTCAATCATTTTACTCTTAGACTAGAAGTATAAAGGAGGGCACTTTAATCTTAATTGATGGTGTTTTTTCTGGAGGCGGTTTAAGAGGGTTTGCACTTGTCGGTGCCTATCAAGCATTAGAGGAAAAAGGATATCAGTTTAGAAAATTGGCTGGAACAAGTGCAGGTGCGATTTTAGCCAGTTTTATTGCAGCTGGTTATTCAGGGAAAGAAATCGAGTTGTTGCTCGATGAACTTGATTTAACGGATTTACTTGATCCTAGAAGAACCATCCTACCACTTCCGCTAATGAAATGGCTACACTTATACTGGCGAATGGGACTCTATCAAGGGAAAGAATTAGAAAATTGGTTTTTAGAAAAACTCGCTTTCAAAGGCATCTACTCTTTTTCTGATTTACCACCAAATGCTTTAAAACTAATTGCTTCAGATTTAACAAATGGTAAGATGATGGTCCTTCCAGATGACTTGGAGAAGTACGGGATATGTCCAGCTTCATTTCCTGTAGCACGTGCATTAAGAATGAGTTGCGGAATTCCTTTTTTCTTTGAACCTGTAAAATTACCCATTGGGAGTGGTGAAACAATTGTTGTGGATGGAGGGGTTTTAAGTAACTTTCCTTTGTGGTTATTTGATGATGACAATCGTAAAGGTAAAAAGTGTCCTGTATTAGGATTGAGAATGAGTTCAGGAGACGAACAGATGTCAAAACATCAGATAAAAAATGCATTGCAACTATTCGAAGCACTATTTTCAACGATGAAAAATGCCCATGATGAACGATATATTTCAAGAAAACATGAGAAAAACATTATCTTTATACCTGTTGAAGGGTATAGTGCAACGCAATTTGATCTTGATGAGGAAGCGAAGAATAACTTAATGATTATCGGTAGAAATCGCACGTTACAATTTTTAAAAACCTGGTAATGCTTGTTTTGTTTTAAGATAGAAAACCCATAAATCCAAATAGGAGTATAGAAGGTTATATTATTCCCTCCATTCATGATAATATAGGTAGAGGTCTAACATCGGTGGAGGTATTAATAATGGAACCCGTAAACGAAGTAAACTATATGCAATTAAACTTAATGAAAAACAACATTACAAGATTTATGTTAGCTTATAAATTTGCATTGGCTGAAGTGGAAACAAAACTTAAAATATTAGAAGAAGAATTTCAACTCATTCATGAGTATAATCCGATTGAACATATTCACACGCGTTTAAAATCGCCTGAAAGTATCGTCACAAAAGCCCAACGGAAAAATATCCACTTTTCTTTAGCTTCATTTAAAGAACATATGCAAGATATTGCTGGCGTTCGTATAAATTGTTCCTTTAATTCAGACATTTATAAAGTGAGTGACATGATTCAAAAACAACAAGATATTGAGGTTGTCGAATGCAAAGACTATATAAAAAACCCAAAGCCAAATGGTTATAGAAGTCTACATTTAATATTAAAGATCCCTGTTTTCATGTCTGACCGTGTTGAAAAGGTTTTTGTTGAAGTCCAAATCAGAACCATTGCAATGGATTTCTGGGCAAGTCTGGAACATAAAATATTTTATAAATATAATAAAGCAGTGCCAACATTTATTACGAAAGAGTTAAAAGAAGCTGCAGTATCTGCAAACGAACTTGATAAAAAAATGGAAAACCTACACAAAGAAATTACGAAAATAAAGCAAAACAATGAAGCAGATGAGTCGTTTTCAACAACTGTAGTAGAAAGCTCGACTGACTATAATATTCCGCTAAAGTTTATGGAAATGTTGCTTGAAGAAAATAAAAAAACGACGGTTAAGAAAAATTAAAACAGGGTGAATAACTATGATTTATGCGAGTGGACTTGCCACTTTCTTCGTGTCAAAAAAACAATTTAATGCGCTAATGAAATTTAAGCATGAGATGATTACTTTAGAATTGAAACAAGGTCAATCGATCGATAGCTTTAAAGAAACACAAAACAGACTAATATATGAATTTACAGCTATTTTGCCAAGAAACTATGAATGTCGCTCATTAGAAGATTATACGGGAAAGGTTAAACCTTATCTGGAAGAATCTACAAATCATAAGCTTGTAAGTGTGCAAGTTTCTCATTTGAATTATTTAAGCGAGCAAGCCATTCAAGCGTTAAGAAAGAAAAAATGAATTTACTAAATAAACCTACACCCTTATCCATCAACATTAACTATATTGTTGATAAAATGGGGGTGTTTTTCGTCGGAGACAAATTGAATCCCCCTACATATCGTAAGATCAATATACAGAAAGGAGACATGTTTATTTATGAAAACGATGTCTACCGATACTGAAAAAATGCGTTGTGGTCTTGAGATAACCAGAAACGCACGCAATGGAATGATGAAATATGTAACGGATGAGCACGCTTTTTTTAAGTTACAGGAATCCTTTCATGTTCATATTGAAAAGCAACCTCAAAACCAACATGGAAATATGTGTTTTTCTATTTTTTTTGATAATAAAAAGAATGAGAACTTATCGATTCAGCTAAACAGTCGTGTTGCAGTAATGGAATGCCTATATAAAAATGAAGTCTTTTTAGCAACAAGTTTTCACGTTAGAGGCAAGAATGAGGCTGTACAAACCAATCGTCGTTATGCGGCGAACATAAACTTTGTCATAGATCGTAGTAAAGCGACACCTATACCTATTGAGTTGTATACCGTACTCAGAGAATTGCCCATTGCAAAAGAACGATCTACTTATGTAGCGAAAAGAATTGCGAGTTGGGAGGGCTATTTACGCATCCAAGAAATGCAGGCAGACGTTGCAGATATAGCTACATCATTTACTCAGGCTACTCTAAATAGTGAATTTACTAAGTTGAAAATTGTCTGTAATGGTTTAAAGACACACGAATATCAAGTAATCAAAGGATTTAGCGCAAACATTAAAGGGCTTGGTCAAGATATCGGAAATGTTGTAGGTGTAGATTCACGTAAAAAAACGATAGAAATCGAATTGAATGTTAAGTTTAAAGAATTAGCGAGACGAAATGAGTTACAACTAACTTCTTTTAACGAAATTGTCTTTAATAACGTTGCAGCGCTTAGTCAGGTGCGACGTTTAAGAAAGGGCTTTAAAGACCTACAAGATGGATTTGCAGCAAATGTAAATTTAGAGAAAGTGTTGTTTGAAGAACGTCCAGTCGTTCAAATTTCGAAAAGTAAAAAAGACCTTGTGTTTCATAATCATCTAAACAACTATCAGCAAGAAGCTGTGGTAGGCGCAATGAGCGCTCATGACCTCTATGTGATTCAAGGACCTCCTGGTACAGGTAAAACAACTGTAATCTCTGAAATTTGCCACCAAAATGTTAAAGCTGGTTTACGTACGCTAGTTGCTTCACAGGCAAATTTAGCAGTAGATAACGCACTTGGCAGGTTGCTTTCACACCAGGATAATAGAATTTTGCGCTATGGGCGAACAGATAGTATTGAAGAAGAGGGTAAAAAGTTTATCGAAGAAAATGTCGCTATAAATTGGAAAAACCAAACACAAAAAGCGATTAAACAGCAACTAAAAGCACATGAAACAGACAAAGAAAAACTTAACGTTGAATTAGCATTACATGAAGAAGAATTAGAAGCTATTCAAGAGGAATTAATCGGTATTGCTGAGAAAATCCAACTTAAAAAACAAGCTAAATTAACACATTTAGCCTTATCTAGTCAACATTCAAAATCTATCAGACGTGTCGAAAAGTTAACACAAGAGCAATCCATATTAACAGAGGATGTTCTTAAAGACAGCAAATCAATTAAAATGTTAGCAGAAGAAATAAGTGCGATTGAAGAACAATTAAAAGTCAAAGCACTACTTCCAAAAGAAGTACTTGATATGGAAAACCTAGAAGATACGATTGAGGAACTGGAGTTTCATATTCATCAAAATAAGGTAGAAAATAGAAAAGTGGAACTTGAAGCATTCCATGTCTCGTTGTTGCAAAATAAAGAAACGAAGGTTCAACAAATCAAAGTGTTTGAACGTTTTTTAGAAGAAACCTTCACAATATTAAAATTGGACCAATTAAAAGAACAACTTGTAAATTTCAAGCTGAAACCACAGCCAGGCACTCAAGGTAAAATAGACGAACTTCACCAATTAATCCATGAGATTAAAATAATGTTATCTGCAAATGATCATAATGAATGGGAACAACTTACAATACGCCTAAATAAGGCAATTCATACAACAGAGAGTTTATTGAAATCAGTCGGGGCATTCATGATCACGCCGCCAAAAACTGCAGAACGTAAATATGGTACAGCAAAAGAAATTAATGGGCTTATCAATCGAATTGCTACGTTTTTAGTCGCGCCAAGCACGAAAAGAATTCTTGAATCAA
>JARIDM010000209.1 GCA_029263945.1 Sporosarcina sp. | reverse complement strand
ACGCGCAGGCTGGCTAGTGAGTGAAACCAGTGGAATGAGCACAAGGTCGTGCTTACTCAACGCCTCTTTTATACATCCACTTTCTTCGTAAGGGAGGTCTGGGATAATGAGTCCACTCACCCCGTTTTTGGCGCAATCGCTAGCAAACTGATCGATGCCGTAACGAATTACTGGATTTAAGTACGTCATGAATACCAGTGGAATTGTCACCTCTTCTTTAAATAAACCAATTTCCTGCAACACTTTTCTTAAGGTAACACCAGCTAATAACGCACGTTCACCTGCTGCTTGAATTTCTGGTCCATCTGCGACGGGATCAGAAAATGGTATTCCAAGTTCAATGGCAGTCACACCGATTTCTTGTAAGAATAAAATGGTTTCTTTTAATTTGTGAAGGCCGCCGTCCCCCGCCATAATATACGGGACAAATGCGTGGTCACCCCTGTTGATACATGACCGAATGGCCGCTGTTAGTTGCTGCTTAGTCATTTTTCTGACCTCCTAACGCATCTTTCACTGTTCGAACGTCTTTGTCGCCGCGCCCAGAGAGACAAATTACAACGATTTCTTCTTTATTCATGTCACTTGCCAGTTCTACTGCGAATTGCACCGCGTGCGCACTTTCAAGGGCAGGAATAATCCCTTCTGTTTTCGATAACAACTGAAGTGCTTCAAGTGCACCTGAATCTGTTACGGATGTGTATGTTACCCGACCAATATCATGTAAATGGCAATGTTCCGGACCAATCGCTGGATAATCCAAGCCTGCCGAGATGGAATGTGCTTCTTGGATGAGCCCATCTTCATCTTGTAGGATATACATATAAGCGCCGTGTAAGACCCCCTCTTTTTCATCTACAATTGCCGATGAATGAAGTCCTGTCGATATTCCGCTTCCTGCTGCCTCTACACCGTACAAAGCCACTTCTTCATCTGCAATAAAAGGGTGAAACATGCCAATTGAGTTACTGCCGCCCCCCACACATGCCACAATAGCATTGGGCAGTGTGGATTCTTTAGCCAATATTTGCCGTCTTGTTTCCACGCCAATAACACGTTGAAAGTCCCGGACAATTTTCGGGAAAGGATGCGGACCAAGTGCTGAACCCAAAATATAATGCGTGTCTTCTACATGAGTGACCCAATACCTGAGTGCTTCATTCACCGCATCTTTTAAAGTACCCGCACCTTTATCAACAGAAATAACAGTTGCGCCAAGCAATTCCATTCGATAGACATTCAATTCTTGTCTTCGAATGTCTTCTTTGCCCATAAAAATGGTGCACTCCAAATCAAACAACGCACAGACCGTAGCGGTTGCAACACCGTGTTGGCCTGCACCAGTTTCCGCAACAATTTTCTTTTTGCCCATCCGTACCGCAAGCAAAGCCTGGCCAATGGTGTTGTTAATTTTATGCGCACCTGTATGATTTAAATCTTCTCTTTTCAAATAAATTTTAGCCCCACCTACATGTGCTGTCAGACGCTTCGCAAAATAAAGTGGTGTCTCTCTTCCGACAAAATCGCTCAAATAATCATCAACTTCCGCTAGAAAAGTTGGATCTTTCACCGCTTGGTCGTATGCTTCTTCCAACTCAACCAGCGCAGTCATTAAAGTTTCAGGCACGAATTGTCCACCAAAACGACCATATCGACCTACTTTTCCTGCTTCCGTACTCATTTTCACCATGACTCATCTCTCCCCTTTCACCGTACGCACAAACGCACGGATTAAGTGCTCATCTTTTCTCTGCTCAACCTCAACTCCGCTAGAGACATCTACCATAAAAGGCTTTACACATGTTATTGCTGATTCGACATTCCGTTTATGAAGTCCGCCTGCGAGAATAATTCTCTCTGCTGAAATTCCTATATCCTGTAGTAATGACCAGTCAAACGTAACACCGCTACCGCCTTTATACGCTTGACCAGGGGCATCGAACAAATAATAATCGACTTTATAAGTTGCCGCCTCACGTACATCTTCAATCGTTCGGATGGAAAAAGCCTTAATCGTTGGAAGTTGAAGGCCTTCTATGAATGCGGGTGTTTCATTGCCGTGCAACTGAATATAATCCAACGGAACTTCCCGAAATGCCCGTTCCAACTCTTCATAGGTAGCATCCACGAACACGCCAATCTTCAGCACGTTTGACGGGATCTGCTTCGCAAGCTTTTTAGCCGCCTCAATCGTGACACGTCGGCTACTCGGCGCAAATACAAAACCAATGGCGTCCGCACCGGCATCTACAGCGACTTGGACATGTGCGGGTTCTTTCAACCCACAAATCTTTACTTTTGTCATCGCTCGTCACACGGCAATTTAACTTGCAGTTCTTTCAACGCATCTCCAACTTTTCCACTCCGCATTAAAGATTCTCCTACCAACACCGCACGTGCGCCTACTTTCGCAACACGTGCTGCATCTTCAGCCCCCGTAAGACCGCTCTCACTAATTAACACACGTCCTTCATGAAATGGAAATACTTCAGCGATTGCTTCTGTTCGACCGAGGTCTACTTCAAATGTTTTTAGGTCGCGGTTGTTCACCCCAATTAATTGCGCATCCACGTCGAGTGCCCGCTGAAGCTCCTTTTTATCATGAACTTCCACAAGAACTTCCAATTCTGCATTTGTAGCATACGTAAAGAGTCCTAACAATTCAGCGTTCGTTAACGCACTTGCAATGAGCAAAATAACCGAGGCGCCTGAAGCTTTTGCCTTGTCAATTTGAATCTTATCAATAATAAAATCTTTACATAACAAAGGGGTATGCACGACTTCCGAAACTACCGCCAAATCAGCAAACGACCCTTTAAAAAAAGGGGCATCTGTTAAAACGGAAATACAAGCTGCGCCTGCTTGTTCATAGGCAATTGCTTGTGCTACGGGGTTAACGCCTTCCGCAATCATCCCTTTCGAGGGGGAGGCTCTTTTCATTTCCGCAATCACGTGCAAATGACTGTTACCGCGAAGCTTCTCAAGTAATGTGGGCCGACGAACAACATCTTTAGGCACCGCTATTTTTTCGTGAAGTAAGCGTTCCACTTCCAATCGTTTTTCGCACAAAATCGTCGCTAATATAGTCATCGCACAACTTCCTTTTGGCTGATCTTTTCACTAAATGCCACGACGGTCTCTAACTTCTCAAGCGCACGTCCAGATAAAATACTGTCCGTTGCCAATTTGACCCCTTCTTGAATGGTTGTGGCGTATCCACCCGAAAATAACCCAATCCCTGCATTAAAAACAACCGTATCGAAACGGGGACCGCGTTCTCCACTAAGAATTGAATGAATAATCGCCGCGTTCTCGACTGCATTTCCTCCGCGAATTGTAGACAAGTCAGCCTTCGCCAATCCCACTTCATCAGCGGTTAGTGAAAATGGAATGAGGTCGCCTTTGTCTAGCAACACAAACGCATTTTGTCCGGCAAGTGAAGCTTCATCCATCCCTCCTGCACCCGATACGACAATTGCCCGCTCACGGCCGAGCATTTGGAGAACAGCCGCATATTCCATAATAAAGTCAGGTCGATTAATGCCTGTGAATTGCGTTTGTAATGCAACTGGATTCGTTAATGGGCCCACGAGATTAAAAATAGTCGATTGCCCAATTGCTCGGCGCACCTCACCAATTCGTTTCATTTTCGGATGTACGTTTGGCGCGTATAAAAAGGCAATGCCTTCCTGCTCAAGCAACTCAGTGGTCTCTGTTGGACTAAAATTTGTATGAATGCCGAGCGCATCCAATACATCTTGACTGCCCGCAGCGCTTGAAATTTTACGATTGCCATGTTTTGCAACCGAAGCCCCTGCACCCGCTAATACAAATGCGGCCGTCGTACTAATGTTAAAGCTATTCACGCCGTCGCCACCAGTTCCGCAGTTGTCCATATGACGCGCACTCGTTGCGTTCACATCAACAGCAAACGAACGCATAACATGCGCAAGCGCTGCAACTTCATTGGCCGTCTCTCCTTTTGCTGATAAGGCAAGAAGAAACTGTGTAATTTCTTCTTTGGATGTCTGTTCATCAAACAAGCACTTCGCAGCCTGCTTCATCACTTCAAAAGATAGATTTCTATGTTGTTCAACAGCTTTGATATATTCTCTCATTTTTGTTTTCCCCCTTCAGCTTCTAGTAAAGACCGGGCTTTGTTCACGGTTTCCCTATATTCATCCGCTGGTCTTGATGCTTTCACAATCCCTGCGCCAGCTTGAACGTAAGCCTTCCCTTGTTTAATGAGCATCGTACGGATCGTAAGCGCGAAGTCGATGTTTCCATTCAAACCGATGTATCCAATTGCGCCGCCGTAAATGCCACGGTGACTCTCTTCTAATTCGTCAATCAAGTCCATTGCAATTGCTTTCGGGGAACCCGTCACAGTCCCTGCTGGAAGACAAACTTTTAGTGCATCAATGGCATGCAATCCCTCAGCCAACGTCCCCTCAACCTCAGACACAAGATGCATCACATGCTCATACCTTACTGTTTCTCGGTTACGCGTTACCTGAACGGTTTCTGGATGACAAAACCGATTCATTTCCTCTTTACTCAGTTCAACGAGCATATCGTGTTCCGCTAGCTCCTTCGCATCACGTCGGAGTTCTCTTTCAAGCGCCTGGTCCTCTTCTCTGTCTTTTGCCCGCTTACGAGTGCCTGCAATTGGATTGACCATCACCTTATCGCCAGTGACCTTCACTAAGCTCTCAGGTGATGTGCCAAGGACGGTATGGTCATCGAATTCCATATAATACATATAAGGAGACGGATTGCTTTTTCGTAATTTGCGATAGAGCACAAACGGATCCCCCGCTATCGTTGCCTCTACCCTACGAGAGAGAACAATTTGTTCGACTACCCCTTTATTGATAAACGCTTTCGCTTTTCGTACTTTCTCTTCAAATTGCTGCTGCGAAGTCTTGCTTTCATAAGGCGATAACTTTACTTCCAGCTCTGCTTGCGTGACGCCAAGCGTAATCATTTCTGCTAGCTCTTCTAATTGAGGATGTCCGTATACAGGATCGATTGTTGTGTGTAGTAAGGTCACTTCATTTTCTAGGTGATCGTAAATAATAAGCGTATCGTAAATGTTAAAATAAACATCGGGCATCTTTAAGTCATCTACTGCTCGGTTCTGACCGGTTCTTGCTGCTCCGTATCCAACATAGCCAACTGCGCCGCCTGTAAACGGGAAGTCCACATCATCCGTAATCCTTGGCATCAGTCGTTTTAACAACTCATATAAGTCCCCTTTGTGCTGATAATTCCGCCCGTTTGTATAGGCATGTTCTTCGATGTCCCCATCTTGGCCGCGGTAAGCTTTCACGGGGTTCATCCCCATAAATGAATAACGTCCAGCCCCTTTACCAAACGAGGAACTTTCCAGTAAAAATTTCTGTTTCCCTTGTAACCTTCTAAAGATTAAAATCGGGGTCAAGGAATCACCATTAATCTTCTTCATCGTTGTGCGCAAATGCGTCTTTTCTAAGCTCATCTCAACTCTCCTCAGCTCAATTATTCTTTGAATTAAAAAAGTCCCCTGCAAAAGGACGTATTAGTCCGATTGCAGAGGACGGAGAACCGCGTTGCCACCTCTTGTTGAAGTATTGCTACTTACGCTTGGCGTGCTAACTAAAACTAGCACATCCCGTAACGTGGGATTCACGTTCTCCTTGAAAGCTTTCAAGAAGACTCTCCTAAGTCCATTCACGAAGGCTGCGAATCAGTTTTCACCACCCACTGACTCTCTAAATCGCTCACCTTCGCTACTCTTCTTAGTCAATAATTTCCTCAGCTATGCTCTTCTATGCTCAGCTCATCTGTCCGTAGGCGGCACCGCTTTCGATACCTTCTGCCCGTCTGTGAACAAAAAAGTTATTCCAATCATAGAATGCAAACGTAGAATTGTCAACCATTTCCGTTAATTCTGAATACATTTGTTTCCCGGTGATAAAAATTGAATAACAGTCCTTTATTGAATTAAAGCCCATGCTCATTTAAACTGAATAACAACATACATTGGACCTTACTTTAGGATAGATAGGATGATCGCATTGCGAATTAACAAATACTTAAGTTCAGCCGGCATTGTCTCTAGACGCGGCGCAGACAAATGGATTGAAGACGGACGCATCACAATTAACGGGCAACTTGCCGAACTCGGAAGCCGCGTAAATGACGGAGACGATGTTCGTGCAGACGGTAAACCTGTAAAAATCGAAGAACAACTCGTTTATATCGCACTCAATAAACCCGTTGGCATTACGAGCACAACCGAACGGCACATTAAAGGAAACGTTGTAGATTTCGTCAACCATCCGCTTCGTGTATTTCATATTGGGCGACTTGACAAAGATTCCAACGGGCTGCTCCTCTTAACAAATGACGGGGACATCGTGAATGAAATCCTCCGTGAAGAACACGGCCATGAAAAAGAATACATTGTTACAGTTGACAAACCACTCACCGCAGCCTTTATACATGAAATGGAAACAGGCGTCGACATACTCGATACCACAACAAAACCTTGCAAAGTGAAACAGCTTGGCCCGCGTAAATTTAACATTACGCTAACACAAGGGTTAAACCGTCAAATTCGTCGGATGTGCACAGCACTTGGCTTTACCGTAAAAACGCTACAACGCACGCGCATACTCAACATTTACCTTAACGATTTACCGATTGGCCAGTGGCGAGATTTAACAGAAAAAGAGTTGACAGATATGTTCAAGATGATGAATTATACCCCAAAGCGATTATAGAAATTTGTCTATATCAAATAAACTACACGACCTATAAACCAATCATTTTTCATAGGTTGTTCGTATCACTTCCGATTTTTTCTGTCCCACTAGAAATATATGGAAATCCTAAAGCAGTGAAACCAGATGAAACTAAACGTAAAGTTAAAGCTACAGATTGGTTTCGGTATAATTCTATTTTTCTTACTCATCATTTCAGGAATTGGCCGCAGCCTCTACACACTTAGCCGAAATGGCCATTCGATTACAAGAAACCATCCAAGCTTTCAACTATTAAACAATAAACCTATTCGGTATTTCCGAGTAGGTTTATTTTTATATAGTCGATTATGCTATACTAAAAATATAACCGAAAGATTTTGAAAACGAAATTGAATAGGAGGAATGACAATGTTTGT
>JARIDM010000207.1 GCA_029263945.1 Sporosarcina sp. | reverse complement strand
CCGGATATTTCTCTTCCAGGAAGTACCAAGGTTTTCCATCTTTGTATGTCCAAACACGGCCACCTTCACCGCGTGCAGATTCACTCATAAGACGAAGTTTGTCGTCTCCTGGAATTGCTGTCGGATGAATTTGGATGAATTCACCATTCGCGTAATAGGCACCTTGTTGATAGACAATTGATGCAGCCGAGCCTGTATTAATGACAGAGTTTGTCGATTTCCCGAAAATAATTCCAGGTCCACCTGTTGCCATTATGACAGCGTCACCTTTAAACGCTTGGATCTCCATCGTGTGCATGTTTTGCGCCTTAATACCACGACAGATTCCTTCATCATCCATAATCGCACCTAGGAATTCCCAGTGTTCGAACTTACGAACAAGTCCTTGAACTTCAAAGCTACGAACTTGTTCATCAAGTGCATACAGGAGCTGTTGTCCAGTAGTTGCACCCGCATAAGCAGTACGGTGGTGAAGTGTCCCACCAAACCGTCTGAAATCAAGAAGACCTTCAGGTGTACGGTTGAACATAACACCCATTCGGTCGAATAAGTGGATGATCTCTGGTGCTGCGTCTGTCATCGCTTGAACTGGAGGTTGGTTTGCTAAGAAATCACCGCCATACACAGTATCATCAAGATGGATGGACGGAGAGTCCCCCTCCCCTTTTGTATTAACCGCTCCGTTAATGCCACCTTGCGCACACACGGAGTGGGAACGTTTAACCGGAACTATAGAGAATAAGTCAACGGGAACGCCTGCTTCTGCTGATTTAATGACTGCCATCAAGCCAGCGAGACCGCCACCGACAACAATCATTCTACTTTTCGTCATGAATATTTCACTCCTCAAGTTTTCAAATAAATTTAGGTTAAGTTTAAGTTAAACAAATGCGAATATGGATTGTATCCCGATTACAGATAAGATAATGAAAATTCCTATCGTAATATATGAAACGATTTTTTGTGAGCGTGGTGATTGTGTAACTCCCCAAGTAACGAGGAATGACCATAATCCATTTGCAAGGTGGAATGTTGCTGCAAGTACACCAACGATATAGAACACAAGCATAAATGGACTAGAAAAAATATCTGCCATCATATCGAAGTTTACTTCTGCACCAAGTGCTTTTTGAATTCTTGTTTGATAGATATGCCATGCAATGAATACGACTAAAAGTACGCCAGTTATTCTTTGTAGCATAAACATCCAGTTGCGGAAAGTTCCGTATCGTTGAACATTGTTTTTCGCTGTGAAAGCTATGTACACGCCATAAAATGCATGGAACATTAACGGAAGATAGATGACAAACCACTCAAGAAATAATACAAACGGCAAGTTTCCCATGAAATCAGATGCAGCATTAAATGATTCTGCGCCTCGTGTTGCAAAGTGGTTAATCACTAAGTGTTGAACTAGAAAGAGCCCAACTGGAATAATCCCTAGCAACGAATGAAGGCGACGTAAATAAAAATCAGATTCTCTCGACAAGTCTTTTACCCTCCCTTATTACTGAAGAAATCGGTTACATTCGTCATGAAAAAGACATGAATAAGCATTGACCGAATCTCTCAACATGGTACAATATTATAACATGTCTATTGTACTCCTAACCATTGGTGAAGGTCAAGGTGTCCTGAGGTTTTTCACAGAAAACTCTGGCATATACAGTAGTAAGATATTATGATAATATAGTCACTATGTTTCGGGAGGAATCTACATGCCATTGAACAGAAAGACATCAGGGTCTGCCACGCAATTCGGTTATGAACTACTACGCGATCACTTACTGCCAAGTGTCTTGGGAGTTCATGAAGGTGAAATTCTTTACTGGGCAGGGAAGGAAATCGCACGTAAATTTCCAATTTTCAGTATTGATGAATTGCCTAGTTTTTTCGTTGAAGCAGGATGGGGTAACTTAATCCTTCTCAAATCCTCAAAAAAAGAAGCTTATTACGAGTTAACCGACCATGCAGAATCTATTAAAATAGAAGAACGTAAGTTTCAATTAGAAGCAGGTTTTATAGCTGAACAATATCAAAAACTAAACGGGATTCTTACTGAATGTTATGCAGAACCTGAACGAAAGAAAGACATCGTCCAATTCCATGTCAAATGGGACCTTAAGATGTCCATATAAAAAGAGGAGACCTCCCAATCGAGGTCTCCTTTTTTTATACGGCTAATTGTAATGCAAATTGTTTATGCAAGACAGCTACAGCTTCATCCATATTCACACTAGGAACGACAACTGATATTTTTATCTCAGAAGTACTGACCATCTTAACTGGAATTTCTGCTTTACTTAGCGCATCAAACATCTCCCCTGCAACACCTGGGTTTGAGACCATCCCACTTCCAACAATTGAAACTTTAGCAAGGCCAACTTCAAAGTCAGATTTTTTATAAGCGAGTTTTGCCTTTTCTTTTTCTAACACTTCTAACGTTTGGGCTAAATCATCGTTTTTAATAGAAAAAGAAACAGATGGCCGTTCTTCATCCATAATTGTCTGCACAATAATATCTACGTTAATATGGTTTTCGGCTAATGTCGTGAAGACATTGGCAAGCGAACCGTTATTCGGTGTATCGTATATGATTGTCAATCGAACAATATCATCTTCAAAAGCGATTCCGCGTACAACTTGAACATTCTCCATTTGAAAAACCTCCTTTATGATTGTTCCTTGTCCTTCTGTATGTGCAGGTCTAACACGCAGAGGTAATTGATGATTTTTAGCAACTTCAATTGCTCTCGGATGTAAGACACCTGCCCCTAAATTAGCAAGCTCTAACATCTCATCGTAAGATATCTCTGATAGTTTTGATGCATCCTTAATAAGTCTGGGATCCGTTGTAAATACGCCTTCTACGTCCGTATATATATCACACGCTCCAGCTTGAATCGCAATCGCTACAGCTACTGCGCTCGTATCAGAGCCACCGCGGCCTAATGTCATTAGTTCTCCCTGTTCATCCATTCCTTGGAAACCAGCGATAACTGCCACACCACCTGATGCAAGCCATTGTGATATCTTCTCAGCATTCACTTCTTCAATACGTGCATTGCCGTGAAGTGATTCTGTGATCACACCTGCTTGCCATCCAGTAAATGACTTCGCTTCAATTCCTCGCCCTGCAATCGCCATCGCTAGGAGGGATGCAGTAACTTGTTCACCCGTTGATAGCAACATATCAAGTTCTCTGTCCTCTGCATTTCCATTCATACCTTCCGCTAATGCCAACAACTGATCTGTCGTTTTACCCATAGCAGATACAACTACAGCGACTTGTTTTCCACGCTGTACCTCTTCAATGATTATGGACGCAGCTTGTTGAATACGGCCTTCATCAGCCACCGATGTTCCGCCAAATTTCATGACAACCTTTTCCATTCATTCCCCCAACTTTCTCCCGGAAGCAAAAAGAGCCCTCATTTAATGAATGAGGGCTGTTCCGAATAAAATAAAACATCAAATAAAAGGATGTTCTTTTCGGATAGCTCTCCAGGATATCATTCCTGACAGACCTCCGTTTATTTAACGGAAATCCAACCAATGATTTATAACAGTTCAATCATCAACTTCGGCAATTACACCTTTCCATTCCAATCATTAGGC
>JARIDM010000166.1 GCA_029263945.1 Sporosarcina sp. | reverse complement strand
CCATAGGCATTCCCCGCCTCCTTTTCTAAAGCTTTCATTACTGTCCGCGCTACTTCCAGTCGGAACTGAAAAGACCGCAGCCCAATATGCCAAGTATTGCGTAGATTACCGGGAAGAGAGGATAGATAAGAAGGATACCAAGTCCAGAGACGATAGATTGAAGTTATGAGAATAGTGTCTATGGCGTACTTCTAGTTTACTTCCATTTATTTTCCTGTATAATTAACGTAACAATCTGTTAATTCGAAAGGAGAGAGCCAATGCCAAAAGTTTATATCGTGAATACAAATAAAACGAATAACCCACAAAATGAAGCTGAAATGTTACGTGAAGGAAAAGTGGCTGCCTATTACTCACCGTGGAAGTACTTAATCAATGACATAGGGGCTGGTGATATTGTTTATTTGTACAGCAATGGTCAAGGAATTATTGCGCGTGGGACAGCAACAGGAATCCTTGAAGTTCGTAATGAAGCAAATGGACGATTTTTGGAGCATTATATGCATTTAAACCGATTTGAAAAGCTAGACATTCCATTCCCGCCCAATGAGATTAGTAAAGTTGCGAAGTCGCTTACAGATGACGACTATATTATTAAGTGGAACCAAACCATGATTCATCTACCACATTTTATTGGGTTAGCCCTTTGGCAACGAATGACAAATGAGTGTTTTCAAGCGCACGTAACTGCAGACGTCACTTGAAACTAGATTTGATATGTCTCTATAGAAAGGCATTCCTGTTTTTTGTTTGTTCTTGTGTTTTATTAGAGACAACTTTAATCATATATAGCTTGTGTTTATAGATGAAGTCTATAAAGGTCATTGTAAAATTGTTACAAGTAAACTTGATAAAATGAACTTGATAAGTAATGGTTAGGACATATATAAATAGTGTGTAAATTCCGTCAAAGTCACTGACAGGTCTTTATAAAGTTTTGAAAACATTACGTTAGGTAAAAATAATGTTAAGAAGGGACTACTTTCATGCAGCTTAAAAAAAGGTTATTGATTGTTATCGGTTTAATTCTACTTATAAGTATCGGAGGGAAAATGTATATGGATAATCAGAAGGTTAAAGAACAAGAAGCTGAAGAGGAAAAGATTGAGGCGGAGAGAATGTCGGTAGGGGCATTGAAAAGGACTTTTGCAGATATAAAGTCTGTGGAGTTTGAAAAGACTGGATATAATAAAAAGACAGGATCATATAGAATGTTTGTAAAAATAACCAATCAAAAAAATGAATCTGTTAATTTTTCTTATAGTTTTTGGAAAGCAGAAGAAAATATAGGCAGTTATGTATTAATGGATGAGAAAATTCAAAAGGATGGGATAACTTCCAATAAAGTAAAAGTAATATATTCTAATCAAAAAGAGGATGAAGTCTAATGGGAAATGATGAAACTTACAGGGAACTAAGTGATACCGTTTATTATATAGACTCTAAAGACGATGATTATGATACTACATTGAGAAAAGATAGAATTATACCAATTGGTAAGCTACAATATAAAATTCTTAAAACCGAAGACAACACAACCAACGGAATGCAAGCGATGGCGGTGGCACCTATCATAAATGGCGAAGCTGATACTTCACAGATCGTCATTGCTTATGCGGGTACAAATTCTGGTGACACATTAGAT
This sequence comes from Sporosarcina sp., assembly GCA_029263945.1. GTDB lineage: Bacteria > Bacillota > Bacilli > Bacillales_A > Planococcaceae > Sporosarcina. The sequence continues at coordinate 1,453 of JARIDM010000166.1, read as the reverse complement.
ATACTAACAGATGCGCAAACAGTGGTTGGCAGAAATAAGATGATGGGGTCTTATAACCCTGTCATTGAGACGTTCAATCCTAAAAATATAGAAGATCGATTTATTGATGGCCAAGTCATCACGGCAGAAAGATTTGCAGACAAAATAAAAAAGAAATATCCAGATGCAGTGGTTACCACAACTGGGCATTCGCTCGGGGAATACCTTGCGTTATATATCGCGGCTGAAAATCAGTGGAAAAATGTTGGGTTTAACGGACAAGATCCTTACGCTATTCTTTCCAAGGACGCAAAGAAATGGGTGAAAGAAAATCCAGGAATGCTTGTAAATTATCGGAACGAGCAAGATTTTATCGGCAATTTCAACTTTAATGGAACGGGTGCGGAAATTCGTGTGGATATGGACATGGGTAGAAACCCAGCCAATATAAAGAAGTTTCATGCATTAGATGAATGGAAATTTGACAGAAATGGTCAACTTCTTATTAAGGATACCTTTGCCAATAAGGAAGCGCTCTTAATACGGGCAGAAAAACAATTACACTTACAATTATATGAACTAACTTTACTAAAGCAGAAGTTCGCGGTAATTGGTGGTCGCGGTTTCTCTACAAGTGAAGAGATTTACTTAGACGATATGGAGGCTTTATTTGTCGTAGAAAACGCTGCGCAGTCTATGCGAGTTAGGTTGGACTATGTCATGAAGATTTACCAAGAAGGAATCGTGCGTGCAGAAGAAATGTGGACAGAAGGTCTTGAAAGGGCACAGGCAATCGGCACTGAACTAAGTTATGATGAAGTGATTAGCGCACTAGCAGCTGGTGGGGCAACCAAAGCGAATATTGTAGATGAACCTACTGCCTACTATGAGGAGAAAATCGCAATCGCAAAAGAAATTGGCAGCAGTTTTGACGTTCTCAGATTAGACATAAAGAACAGCATTCGCAAACTAACACTAACCGATCAAGATTTGGGTAATCAGATCAGACGGGGAGCTTAAACTATGGAAAACCAAGATAATGTTGAGAGAGACTATCGTTTAAAAAGAAAAAAGATGGAAGCGCAACAAGATGATGTCATGCATAAACGGAATAAAGGGATATCGGTTCTTGAAGAAGTTCAAGCACGCAGTCAGTATTATTTAAAGGACTATGTACTTGATGAAAGTGTACTTGCTGAAGGGGCACAACAAATCGAGCAAATGAAAAGCGAAGTGATTGAAGATACCACTGCCGAATTGCAACGACTGGACATGGAAATAGCAGAATTGGATAAACAATACTGGAAAAAAGTGATTGCGCTACGTGAAAAAGAATAAAGGAGGGAGGTCCCGTTATGTTAGAAGCCTATTTAAGAGCTTTGCGGAAGATGGCTGAAAGATTAATGATTCAAAACGTTCTTGCTCCATCTATTCTTCAACGTGCGAGTGTGAATGATTTTAAGGTAAAATCTGA
>JARIDM010000126.1 GCA_029263945.1 Sporosarcina sp. | reverse complement strand
TTACTAGAAAGCACTAGAAAAGGAGGAAATGATATGGCGCAACGTTCACAATGGGGAACCCGTGCAGGATTTATAATGGCGGCGGTCGGTTCAGCTGTCGGGCTAGGGAACATATGGCGGTTTCCGTATGTAGCGTATGAAAATGGTGGTGGTGCATTCTTTATTCCTTATTTATTTGCACTATTAACAGCTGGTATTCCGATTTTAATTATGGAGTTTACGATTGGTCATAAGTATCGTGGATCAGCACCACTATCATTTTTTAGAATGAATGGTAAAAAAGCAGAATGGATTGGCTGGTGGGGCGTATTTGTTTCTTTTGTCATTGCGACCTATTACTCAGTCATCATCGCTTGGGCAATGAAGTATACGATTTACTCTCTTAATCTCACATGGGGAGCCGATCCAGAAAGTTTCTTATTTGGAAGTGTCCTGAACTTGGCAGATAACCCTGGTGATGTTGGTGGTTATGTTCCAGGAGTCCTTCTACCGTTATTACTTGTATGGGGAGTCGCATTCATTATTTTATTTGCAGGTGTTAAAAAAGGGATTGAACTGGCAAACAGAATTTTCATTCCTACACTAATCGTGGTCTTTTTAATTGTTGTCATCCGTGCCGTTACACTTGATGGCGCTATGATTGGATTAGATGCATTCTTTAAACCAGATCTTAGTAAATTAGCAAACCCAACGGTATGGGTAGCTGCGTATGGACATATATTCTTTAGTTTATCGATTGCATTTGCAATTATGATTACGTATTCAAGTTATTTACCAAAGAAATCTGACATTACGAATAACGCTTTTATAACGGGTTTCGCAAATTCAGGCTTTGAGCTACTTGCAGGAATTGGGGTATTCGCTGCGCTTGGGTTCATGGCAACACAGGCGAATGTACCTGTTGACGAAGTTGTCTCTGCTGGTGTCGGGCTTGCGTTCGTTGTATTCCCCGCAATTATTAATGAAATGCCTGGAATGAATGGCATATTTGGCGTCTTGTTCTTCTTATCCTTGGTGCTTGCAGGAATCACTTCTCTCGTTTCGATTTGTGAAACGTTTATTGCAGGAATTTCTGATAAGTTTAATGTCTCTAGAAATAAAGCGGTTACGGTCGGTGTTGGGGCAGCAGCAATTGTCTCTACATTGTTTGCAACACGTGGAGGCCTCTATTTCTTAGATGTCGCAGATTATTTCATTAACCAGTTCGGGGTTGCTGCAATTGGACTTGTAGAAGTTATCCTGATTGCTTGGGTATTTAGAAAGCTTGGCGTATTTGAAAGTCATGCCAACAAAGTTTCTGATATCCAATTAGGTGCTTGGTGGAAAATTTGTTTAGGCGTCATTACCCCACTTGTACTTGGGTATATGATGTTTGGTTTATTACGTACAAACTTTATGAAACTACATGAGTATGAGAGTGGAAAATTTGGAAACTACGAAGGGTACTCAGATACATTTATCCTATTCGGTGGTTGGTCGGTTGTGTTATTCGCAATCGTGATGGCCGTGTTATTCACAATCATGAAATGGAAACCGAATCAGCTTGAAACGAGCGACTATGAAGAAGATTAAGGGGGATTCATTATGAGCGTAAGTGCAATAGCAATGATGATTGTTGGAATCCTTGTCATTTGGGGAGGACTCGGCGCAAGCATTGCGCATGCAGTCGTTAAATCGAAAAGCAGAGCTTAAGGAAAGCGCCCTAACTTATGGGCGCTTTTTAAATATAACGAAGCAAAAAGGGATGGAACCAGGAGAGATGGAGGTTGTTTGAAAAATATAAATGTGATACATTTAGCAGTAGTAAGCGATACGAAAACACGTGAATACATCTACATGCTAAGGATATGTTTAGCGTTAATAGCCAATAAAAGAAAACTGAAATACTAAAGAAAAAGTTGAGTGGCGGTGAACAGTAATGATAACATTGGAAGACTTAGAATATGAACTCGTCACGGATTTTCGTGATGGTTTTCAAGAAGAAGCGCTTCTCGCAAGATATAGTGAGATTTTACTGAAATATGATTATATCCTTGGCGATTGGGGATATGGGCAGCTTCGCTTAAAAGGTTTTTTTGATGATCAAAATCAAAAAGCAACGTACGAAACTAAAATTAGTACATTAGAAGATTATCTATATGAATATTGTAATTTTGGGTGTGCACATTTCCTTTTAAAGAAAATAGGGAAAGTGAAAAAAGAACCTGTGGTTAAGGTAGAAGAACCCGTTGAAAAGTTAGCAGAAGAGCCTGTGTAAAGAGGGGAAATCCACTTTGCAAAGGCTTTTTTTTTGAATCTATAGTAGAATAAACATGAGAACTTCAAGTATAGAGGGAGGCAATTCATATGTATTTTATTGACCGAAACCAAATTGAAAAAGCGTTGACGCACATGGAAGAATTATTGGCTCTTTATAAAAAAGAAAAAAACTGGAACGGTGACTTAATTCATAAGCTTGCACTCACAAGGCTGAGTCACATTGTGATCGAAGCGATTATAGATGTAGGCAATACAATGATTGATGGTTTTATTATGCGAGACCCTGGAAGTTATGAAGACATTATAGACATTATGGAAGATGAAAAAGTAATCTCGTTAGAAATGTCCGTTTCTATTAAAGAAGTAATTGCTCTGAGACAAATGATTGTACGAGAATTTATAGAAGTTGATACGGCTAAAATTACGGAAGTTTTAGATGCTGCCTATGAAGCGCTAGAGCGATTCCCGACAAAGGTACGTCATTATGTTGAGCATGAGTTAGGACCTGTCTCGGCATTTCTGCCAGCAGATGAATCTTTATGATTAGAGCATATAAAGCCTACTGTTTTGATTTAGACGGGACGGTTTACCATGGTACAAAAGGTGTTCCAGAAGCGACGCTATTAATTGAACGTTTACGAGCAAAAGGCATTGAACCCTATTACATAACAAATAATTCGTCTGCAACGTTGGAACAAGTGCAGGCGAAGCTAGCTTCATTTGGCATTACGACAAGTCCAACATACATCATGACCTCTGCCATAGCGACAGCAAAATATTGCAAAGAAACCTATCCGAATGCAACAGTTCAAATGATTGGTGAGCGTGGACTAGAAGAAGCACTTCAAGCTGAAGGAATTGAGATTGTTGAAGAAAATGGTGACGTTGTTGTTATGGGCATTGACCATGACCTATCGTATGAGAAATTAGCCAAAGCCAGTTTAGCGATTCGTGCGGGTGCAAAGTTTATAGGAACAAATGGTGATAAAGCGATCCCTACAGAGAGGGGATTGCTGCCAGGAAATGGCTCTCTTGTGAAACTCGTAGAATACACAACCGATGTCACACCAGTCATTATCGGTAAACCTGAAACCATTATGCTCGCTTATATTCAAGAACGAAGTGGTGTGATGAAAGAAGAGATGGTCATGATTGGGGACAATTACGATACGGATATTCTTGGTGGTATTCGATTTGGTATTGATACCATTCACCTTGCAGGGGGCGTCACTTCACCTATGGCAATAAAAAATAAAGATGCACAGCCTACACACTTGCTCAATACTTTTGATGACTGGCAAATAGAGTAGCCATCAATTTGAGTACTCATCGCACAATAAAAAAACGATCCCGCTATTTTTGTGGGATCGTTTTTTAAAGTCCAAAGACTGGATTATCTTGTATGGCTTGATAGATATTTTTAGTCAATTCTTCAGGTGTCTCAGCTTTTACAACTTCACCTTCAACGATGGCGTAAAGGGAATTTGCACAAATGGTACAATAGCTTAAACAACCATATTCAAGGACATCGACATTTGGATCTTTTTCTAGTTGTTCAAAAGTTGGGTGTGAACCGTTTGCAAGATTACTCATGCAAAATTCAACCATTGGATTCACAATATCACCTCACTTATGAAAACTTTACTCCTTTTTTAATTCGACGTCAATTTGTAAGTCTTATTGTGAATCATCTCACAAGCTGATACAATAGAAATTGACGAAACAACGGAAATTGAGTGACAAAGGAGTAAAATATGAGAAAACTTGTTTTATTGGGTGCTGGATATGGGAATATGCGCATTCTATCACGCTTATTAACGAAAGAGTTGCCACTAGATGTAGAAATTACATTGATAGATAGAACACCATTTCATAGTTTGAAGACTGAGTTTTATGCACTAGCAGCTGGAACAGTGTCCGATTCAGTTGTACGTGTTCCACTTCCTGTTGACGATCGATTGAAAGTAATAGGCGGAGAAATCATAGAGATTTCTACAGATGATAAAGCTGTTTTTTTAGCAGATGGTCAGAAAGTTAACTATGATGAGCTCGTGATTGGTTTAGGGTGTCGAGATAATTTTCATGACGTGCCTGGAGCAGCTGAGCATACGTATAGTATTCAAACAATCGGGAAATCGAGAATTACGTATGAAAAACTTTTGGGTCTAGGCGGAGGCGCTACGGTAGGAATCGTAGGTGCGGGATTAAGTGGCATAGAATTAGCAAGTGAGTTACGCGAAAGTAGACCTGATTTAAATATAAAACTATTTGATCGTAGCCCAAGGATATTAAGAGACTTTCCCGAGCGATTAAGTAATTATGTAAAAGGTTGGTTTGACGAACATAATGTCGATGTTGTCGCAGAATCGAACATTACAAAAGTCGAAGAACGTGCCTTGCATAATCATGAAGAAACAATCCCAGTAGATGCGGTTGTTTGGACAGCTGGGATTCGTCCTGTAACAGTCGTACAAAATATTGAGACTGAAAAAGGAGATTCAGGTCGGCTCGTCTTAAACAAATATCATCAACTACCATTGTGTAACGATGTATATGTAGTTGGGGATTGTGCAGCATTGCCTTATGCACCAAGTGCGCAAGTAGCGGAAGAGCAAGCTGAGCAAATTGTTAAAGTGCTGCGACTTGTGTGGGGTGAAGAACCGTTACCCGAGACGATGCCTGAAATTAAACTGAAAGGTTTCTTAGGATCGCTTGGAAAGAAACAAGGTTTTGCTTATTTAGCAGATCGTACAGTCACTGGAAGAATTGCACGTTTGTTAAAATCAGGTGTTCTCTGGCTTTACAAGCGTCATAACGGATAAAGTAAAAAAACCTCCATTTGGAGGTTTTTTCTGCTTTATTTCTCAGCTACATAGCCTTGTTTTTCAAATTCAGTGAAAACAGGTTTTAGTTGAATATGTCCTTCACCAATCATTTCTTCGTTAATCATGACAAGTGGATAGAAGTATTCATCATTTCGAACTTCTTCTGCAATTTTAATATGCCTTGCATCACTAAGCTCGGTATCAATATCGATATACACGATTTCAAAAGGTTGGTTTGGATATTTTCGACTAATTGCTGCCTCTAACCATTCATATGTATCCTTTGAAGATGGTGCATTGACACAACTGGCACAAATGACATTGGCACCAAAAACTTCGATTTTCACCTGATTTGTAGACATAGTAAAATTCCCCTTTCAATTTGAAAATTGGATTTTTTTCATCTTCCAGTTTATAATTATTACTATAGTGAAGGGAGACGAAATTAAATGACAAATGCAGTAATGACAGAATCAGTACAGGAAGTACTAAATAAATTACGCCCATTTCTTCTTCGCGATGGAGGCGACTGTGAACTTGTAGATGTCGAAGAAGGTATCGTGAAGCTACGCCTTTTAGGTGCTTGTGGAACATGCCCAAGTTCGACGATTACATTAAAAGCTGGGATCGAACGCGCGCTTCTTGAAGAAGTACCAGGTGTAGTAGAAGTCGAACAAGTATTTTAATTGTTTAAGGAAAGGGCCTAAAAGTAGGCTCTTTTTTTATTGTTTTTTTATGAACGTGCTTCTTTTTCTTCTCTCATTTCGCGCCAGCGCTCTTTTGCCATTTCAACGATATGAGGTTCTAAGGATGTACGCTGCTGCTCGATGACGCGTGAAAAACTTCTGATGGCTTCATCTTCATCACCAATTCTTCTAGAGAGCTCAGCGATCACATAAAGTACACGCGTTTCAGACATTTGTGTACCTACGTAATCCCCTTCTGAGTAGGAGTCAGCATACATATTACGTGCAATTGTTAAAAAACGTTGTTCTTCTTCAACATCTTCCTTACTTCGATAAAGCCAAGCGATCCGAAGTGTGGTGCCAGCGATAGAAATTGGTTTTTCTTTCTTTAACGTTGCGCTCAAATAGGCAAGCTTGTAAGTTTCAATCGCTTCATCCATTGTTCGAATCGCACTAAAAGAACGGCCATTCCATTTTGCAGTCACATTTTTTTGGATGATATCTTTTGCACCTGGGGGGAAGTAAGGACTTGTATCATCGGTAAAGGCAAATCCACAAGAAGGGCAAACGGAGACGTTATAAAACATAGGGTTTATTTCTTCATCTACATAGACTGGCCTAAAATCAGAATCAGTTGATGTGACACGGACAAATCTTGAACGTATTTTAGTTGTTGTGAAAGGATGATTACAGTTAATACATTTTGTTTTCTTTTCGTAAAAGGGTGTAATTTCCATATCGTTTCTCCTTAAGTTTAGTAACTTCAGTATACCTTAAATTGAGCAAGAAGCGAGCAGTTTTGATTGCGTACTGACCACTCGAATTGATATAATGTAATAAAATGATGGGAAGGTGAATGCAAATGACTCAACTAGTTGAATTATCAGAAGCAGCAGCATTCCATGTGAAGAAAATGATGACACATAACGGAGAAGAAGGATCATATCTCCGCGTTGCAATAAATGGCGGCGGCTGTAGTGGACTGACTTATGGTTTAGGATTTGAAAAAGAGCAAACAGATAAAGATCAGATTTTACAACAACACGGAATAGAAATTATTGTTGCAAATGAAGATGTGGATATTTTAAAAGGTACGCAAGTTGATTATAAAGAATCCCTCATGGGTGGAGGCTTTACGATCGAAAATCCAAACGCTATTCTGTCTTGTGGCTGTGGTACCTCTTTTAGAACAGAAAAAAGAGTGGGGACACCGTCAGATTGTTAATAAAAAAGGGGCTTCCATAACCAAGGGAAGCCATTTTTATGCGCATATGGACAATAATAGTTATTCTGTATTTTCTAAGCTTTCTTATTATGATTATAATGTTGAAAAACTCGGCCAAAAGGTCTAGTATAGTAGAGAATGGTTTTAACAAAACTTAATAGACCAGAAATATGTAATCATGAAAAGTAATGTTTTACTTTGCCATGAGTGATTTCATATATTCTTGGCAAATAAAATAAAAGGTGGTTCGATTTTCTTGAAAAGACCGACGATATTAGTATTAGGTGCAGGTTACGGTGGATTATCCACAGTCGTTAGATTACAGAAAAAAATTGGAACAGATGAGGCTGATATTGTCCTCATTAACAAGAATGAGTACCACTATGAGTCAACGTGGTTACATGAAGCAGCAGCGGGCACAATGTCTCCTGAATCAGTACGCTACGACATTAAAAGTGTTATTGATGCAAAAAAAGTTGACTTTGTTCAAGCAACAGTTGAAAAAATCGATGTAGAAGGAAAAGTTGTCACAACTGACGTGGGAACTCATACATACGATTATTTAGTCATTTCACTTGGTTTCGAAGGGGAAACTTTCGGAATTCCAGGACTTGATAAATATGCATTGTCAATGGCCGACGTTAAATCAGCGCGTCATATCCGTGAGCATATGGAAATGCAATTTGCGACATGGTCACTTGAAGAAGTGAAAGATGATAGCCGTCTTACAATTGTTGTTGGAGGCGCAGGATTCTCAGGAATTGAACTTCTCGGGGAACTTGGTAACCGCGTACCAGAACTATGTAAAGAGTATGACGTTCCATTCGAAAAAGTACGTGTACTTTGTGTTGAAGCTGCACCAATGGTTCTTCCTGGATTTGACGAAGGACTCGTTAAATATGCGGTTGGTAAACTTGAAGGAAAAGGAATCGAGTTTTCAATCGGTACACCTGTTGTTGAAGCGACAGAAGAAGGCGTTAAAATCAAAACGGGTGACGAAGAATTTGATTTCATCAAAGCGGGTACAGTGATTTGGGCTGCGGGTGTTCGTGGTAATAAACTCATTGAAGAAACAGGCATTGAAAATATGCGTGCGCGCGTTAAAGTAGAAAAAGATTTACGTGCACCAGGTTATGATGATGTATTCATCGTTGGTGACTGTGCATTACTGATCAACGAAGAAATCAATCGTCCATACCCTCCAACTGCACAAATTGCAATGCAACAAGGAGACACATGTGGAGATAATATCGTTGCACTTTTAAACGATGAACCAACTGCTGAGTTTGTTCCTAACTTAAAAGGTAGCGTATGTTCTCTTGGTGATAATGATGCAATTGGTGATGTGATGGGTAAAAAGATTACGGGTACAAAAGCTTCATTCATGAAAAAAGTGATTGATAACCGTGCGCTATTTATGATTGGTGGCGTTGGACTT
>JARIDM010000100.1 GCA_029263945.1 Sporosarcina sp. | reverse complement strand
TACCTTCGTTTAACGCTTGCTCAGTGAGAACTTTTTTCTCGCGCTCAACTTCGTCAGCAGAAACCTCATCGCGTGAAATGTATTTCGGATTTAATGCAGCAATATGCATCGCGATATCTTTTGCAGCCTGTTCGTCAGTAGAACCTTCGAGAAGAACTAGCACGCCAATTGAACCACCCATGTGAAGGTATGGACCAAATGCATCGCTATCTGTTTTCGTACGAATTTCGAAGCGACGAAGTGAAATTTTCTCTCCGATTTTTGCTACCGCATTAGAAATTTCATCTGCAACAGATAAACCACTTTCAAGTTTTGATTCAAGTGCTTCTTCTACAGTCGCTGGTTTAGTTGCTAGAAGATGAACAGCAAGTCCCTTAACTAATGCTTGAAATGCATCGTTTTTAACAACGAAGTCTGTTTCAGCATTCACTTCAATAATAATTGCTTCATTGCCATCAACTAAAATGTGAGCGGTTCCTTCTGCTGCGATACGATCTGCTTTCTTCGCCGCACTTGATAAACCTTTTTCACGTAAGAAGTCAATTGCAGCTTCCATATTCCCATCAACATTTGTTAATGCTTTCTTACAATCCATCATCCCTGCACCAGTTTTTTCACGAAGCTCTTTTACCATTTGTGCTGTAATTTTTACTGTCATTTTTTCCATTCCTCCAATATGTGTCATCGATTCGTAAAAAAAGACGATAAGGGATGAACCGCTTATCGTCTTGTTAAATAGTGACTCCGCTGAATTATTCTGCAGAAACTACTTCTTCTTGCTCTTCAGTTGATACTTCTTCTTCTTCACCTTGTCTAGCTTCGAGAAGCGCATCAGCCATTTTACCTGTTAATAGACGAACCGCACGAATTGCATCATCATTCGCTGGGATAATATAGTCGATTTCATCTGGGTCACAGTTTGTATCAACGATTCCAACGATTGGAATATTTAGTTTGATTGCTTCAGCTACAGCAATACGTTCTTTACGTGGGTCAACAACAAACATAACGTCTGGAATTGACTTCATGTCGCGAATTCCACCAAGGAATTTTTCTAGTCTTTCGTGTTCTTTATTTAATTGAACGACTTCTTTTTTCGGAAGTACGTCAAATGTACCGTCTTCTTCCATTTTCTCGATTTTCTTCATACGAGAAACACTCTTTTGAATTGTTGCAAAGTTTGTCAAAGTACCACCTAACCAGCGTTGGTTGATGTAATACATGCCCGCACGTTCTGCTTCTTCTTTAATCGCATCTTGTGCTTGTTTTTTCGTACCTACGAAAAGGACTTTTCCGCCATCTTCGCCAACTTGACGCATATATGCATATGCTTGTTCAAGCATTTTCACCGTTTTTTGAAGATCGATGATGTAAATACCGTTACGTTCCACAAAGATGAATTTTTTCATTTTTGGGTTCCAACGACGTGTTTGGTGTCCGAAGTGAACACCTGCTTCTAATAATTGTTTCATTGAGACTACTGCCATTTCTATTCCTCCTAGGTTGGTTGGATTCCTCCGTGTAGTTCATCCAATGAAACGACCTCTCGGCACCATTCCATAGTCCGTACACGTGTGTAGTAATACCACTTGCTACTATAACACAGCTTTACTTCATTCGCAACTATCTAATCAATTGCTTCATTTGAATTTCAAAATCAGCTCTACTTCCGTTTGTCCTTTTCCAAGCACTCTTGCAATTTCTTCAACGGACTTTCCAGCTTCGTGTAGTTGAATAACACGTGAGCGACCATCGCTTGGTTGTTCTTCTATTACTTCTTCTGCCTCTGCTTCTTCAAATACCTCTGGCTTCATGGAAGCGTAGGATTTAAGTGCTAAATTCAACGGCATTTTGGGTGTAACGATATCGACGCGCGGTTCTTGTTCTTGCTTTACTTCCTCCGACGCTACCTCATCAATGGTCGTACTTTTTGTTTTTATAGTCGGTTGCATTTTCTCGACAGAAGCAAGTTTTTGAATGAGTTGGTCGTTTTCATCTTTTACTTCAGACAAATAAGCCGCAAGTGAATTATCCATTTCTTCCATTAAACGCTGTTGTTTTATTTCAAGTTCATCAAATTTAGATACTTTCGTATAAAGAAGCACCAAGAAGTAAAATGAAATAATTTGTAAAATAAATAAAAACAATAAAAAAACTGAAATCATAGCCGTTACCCACTAAAGTCCACAAAAGACCCTTTATAAGGATGCTCTGTTTTCTTTTCCCCTTCGTTCATCGAATTCTTTCGTTCATTTTCTTGTTCTGAATTGTTTTGTTGGTCTTTCTGATTTGGATCCATTTTCGCATATTGTTCTGCTTCTAATACAGTTTCTTGATTTTTCAGGGCTTGTTTTTCTGTTTGTACATTGGTTTGGTCATGGGCGATTTGGGCACGTTGCTGTTTTTGCTCAGAAACTTTCCCTGCATCAAAGGTTTTTGGAATTGCAATTTGTAATTCTAATCCCTTTAAACTCATATGATCCCTCCATCAATGACTTCTGGCGCTAGTAGTTTTCTTAGTTTAAATAACGCCCGAGAGTGAATTTGAGATATTCTAGAGGTGGATAATTTTAAAATGCCGCCAATTTCTGTCAACGTTAACTCTTCTGTGTAAAATAAATTCAAGACAAGCTGTTCGTTTTCATTTAAGTCTTGCATCTTTACAGTTAAATCATCAACAAGTTCATGCATCATCATTTTTTGTTCAGGTGATCGTTCGTTTTCGTCTTTTATAATAAATGACTGTTGCCCTTCATGCTCATCATCCTGGATTTTTTCATCGATTGACAGCACATTCGAAAAGTATTGTTCGTGCATGGTCTCGTATATTTCTTCAACAGTCAAGTTCATATGTTCTGCTATTTCTTCAGGCGTTACGTGGCGCATTAATTTTTGTTCTAACTTTTCACTCTCACGTTGTAATTCCTTTGTCCGCTCCCTAGAAGAACGAGTGAGCCAATCTTCTTTTCGTAAGCCGTCAATAATTGTGCCACGAATTCTAAACGACGCATATGTATCAAACTTTAGATTTCTTTCAGTGTCAAACTTAGTTAAAGCGTCGAATAAGCCTTGAAGGCCGAGACTCATAATATCATCTCGCGAAACATTCCGAGGAAGGCCAGCACTAATTCTCTGTACATGATAGGTTACGAGAGGGGTATATTTTTCCACGAGCATATTACCCGCATCTGGATCTCGGTTTAGTATCCATTGGTCCCAGTATTCGGCTTCCTGTCCCTGGTACTGTTTTGACATCGAATCCCTCACTTTCCCATATATAAAGTTGAAGTAAAATCATCTTGCTCACGCCTCAGCAGTTAGAGGTTTCTGTTCTATGAATTTCTTTCATCAACAATGAATTATGCCTTACCGTCTGTCTTATAACTATAGCAAATATATAGAAAAAAAGCGTCTAATCCCCCCTGTAATAAAACGTAAGACTTACAAGGGAGTGTGACTTGAATCGCATACACGATTCGTTTACTTACAACATC
>JARIDM010000090.1 GCA_029263945.1 Sporosarcina sp. | reverse complement strand
ATTGTAACTGGTCCATTTTTTATCTTTGGGGTTGTTCAGCTATGTCTTAGTGGATATGTTTTTTTGAGTTATAGACGTCCCAAATTGACCAAAGAATATAGTTAGGGGTATTCAGGAATCGGGGGCGATAAAAGAATAAGGGCTACGCTTCAAACGGGCCATAGATCATTGGACAACACAAGATTTTAAAACGATAGTTTTGTAATTGATTTTTTGAAGGAAAAGTTTAGAGGAAAACAATTTATCATTGATTAATTTGACCACCGTTCTATTTTTGAACGGTGTTTTGTCTTCTGAAGTATGAAATAAATTGAAGAAGAAATATAGGTGTTTTTAATTATTTTGCAACATTTCCACTTCACCAATCGACTTTATTATGAAAAGGAGGGGATAGACAAAATAGAAATAGGTAAATTAGTGCAAAAAGCGAAAAAGGGTTATGATGAAGCATTTGAAGGACTGATTAGTTCTGTTCGTAATAAATTGTATCGGACAGCCTATTCATATGTTAGAAATGAGCAAGATGCACTTGATATTTATCAAGAAACAATTTACATAGCCTACACTTCTCTTAAGACATTAAAAAAACAGAGAGTTTCCAAAGCTGTATTATAAAGATTCTTGTTTTCAAATCTATTGATTTTATCCGAAAAGAGTCTCGACATTTTACTACAGATGATGAGGAAATATTTGCTGAATTAATTTCTAAAGAAAGCGTTGATTACATAGCTCATGCAAATGAAGTAATATAAGATGATGGCCAACTTCTTATTAGTAGTACATTCCATACAGAGTTATCGGATAGCGACTTAGCTTATAATTGGTATTCAGATATAGAAATTTATATTAATGGTAGCAAGTCAAGCCTAGGGGGAGGGGGAGGTCCTGAAGATATAACCAATTCAACAGTAAATTATTTTTGGGCTGCCGATTTACAAGCTATAAAAATACAGGATAATCAACAGATAAAGATAGTATTTAATTAATTTGAACGAAGTGATTCAAAAAAAGTAACAAAAGGAAAATGGAGCTTTGAATTTACCGCATCTGGTGGAAAACTTATGGAAAATAGAAAATCAATACCAATCGATAAATTTATTACACTAGAAGATGGTCAGGAAGTAAAGGTGGACGAGTTGGTATTAACTCCTGTTTCGGCAAGGATAAATTACAAAATGGTAAATGTTACAACGGACCTTCACTTTAGATTTGAGGACCAAGATGGGATGGAATTGCAAGAGTTCTCCGCACAAATTATGGGTTACAATAACTATAATAGATTTGTAGCATTACAAAACCATGTGACGAAGCTCAAAATCATTCCTTATATCTATATTGATAATGCAGGGGGAGATAGAAATGAGAAGGTTCTCAATGATGATGTTTTTGAAATAGATGTGAGATAGAACTACTGATCTTTATGCGACACGCGGGTGCGTTTATCTGATAAATGCAGAAGCACTCACTTATAGTTGATCGGAGCGGAAGCCGACGACTCTGGAAGGATCAGTGGTTCACCGCCCATCCTCCAGAAGGCGCCCAGCTGCAACGGAAATTAACGTGTTAGATATACTCATTTGGGTGCATTTGTCGTACAAAATTTATTTGCAAACGCTTAGTTGACGCTTACTAAGGTGTATGTAGCGATGGTGTAACAAGTTTTGTTCATCTGCCTAAAGCTGCTACATATAGCTTAATGAAAAATACAAAGATAAACCGAAGAACCTTAATTCATATACGAATTAAGGTTCTTTTTGGTGTTTATTTATAATTCTCATCAGTGAGCAGTGTCTATCGAACTTAATGGATTGGTCTTTTTATGGATAACCTATTTTATATGTCTAGATTTATTAAAATGCGCACATACTCACAAGAAGAGTCAAATTTGTCGAAAGATAAGAAGTTTTTACGTTTGCTGACTAGTTTTGTCAGCCGAAAGGATTCCAACTCTCTTTTGTGGAAACAAGCGCTATGAGGAGGGGTTCACTGTGGCAAATATTGAAATTGCAGAGAACGGAATATTGGTAGTGACGTTGTACGGAGAACTAGATAATCATGAGGCGAATGGTATTCGAACACATATATCTTCAGCCATTTATGCGGGTCAAGTTCGAGCAGTTATTTGGAATCTCGAAAGGCTTGGATTTATGGATAGTGCCGGGATTGGTTTAATCCTAGGAAGAATGCGTGACTTAGTACCGTTAGGAGGAGAAACGCTTATTTTAAATCCATCTGCGACGATGGAAAAAATATTTAGCTTTTCAGGTCTTGAAAAAAACATTCGACATTGTACGGTCGAAGAAGCGATTGGAGAAATGGGAGGGGTTTTACATGAACAATGAGATGACTTTATCATTTGTTGCAATTGAAGAAAATGAAGCACTGGCAAGAATGGCGATGACGTGTTTTATCACTCCGTTAGATCCGACAATTGAAGAAATATCTGAATTTAAAACGATTGTATCGGAAGCGGTGACAAATGCCATTATTCATGGCTATGAGTGCGATGGAACAAGCCTAGTAACCATCCATGCAAGGATAGATGAAAAGAAAGTGTCTATGACGGTTCAAGATGAGGGCGCAGGTATTTTGAACTTAACGGAAGCGATGGAACCTATGTATACGACTAGACCACATATGGAACGTTCAGGGATGGGATTTACAATTATGGAAAGTTTCTCAGACAACTTATCAGTGGAATCAGCAGTGGGTTCAGGAACGATTGTAAAATTTGAAAAACAGTTTTCTCCGGTTACGGAAACGAGCAGAATGAGGTGACGTATGGAGGCATCCGTTGAAAAAAAGCATGCTTTATTGACCCAGGAAAAGATGAGGGAACTAATTAAGGTCTCACAAGAAGGAGACAAAGAAGCGCGCAAAATGATGGTTGAAGGAAATACGCGTCTCGTTTGG
>JARIDM010000060.1 GCA_029263945.1 Sporosarcina sp. | reverse complement strand
AGCGTGAATCGAACGTTTTTGAATTCCATGGTCAAAACACGAAGTATAACGAAAAGCCACCCATTCATAGGAGGCCACTGAAAAAGTCCTTTTCACCCAGTTTTCCCGTGGGATCTGTTGATTTCCGCTTCAGGTGGGCGCTTTCCGTGGGGCGGTCGGTGAGCCTCCTCGTCGCAAAAACGCTCCTGTGGGGTCTCACCAGTTCCCGCTTCATCCCATCGGAGTCGCCACCTTTCACTTCAATCAACGGAGTGGACCTAAACTAACATGTAAAACACTCAATAGCGATTCATTTTCGATTTAATCGAAAATGAATCGCTATTTTATTGTATAATAAAAGGACTAATTCCAGGCGGTGATCCCATGATCTCTACTCAAGAAACCTTCAATCTTAGCCCATATATGGCCATCTACGATATCGTTGTGCCAAAAGATAATATGCTTCGTCAAATCAATGACCTTGTAGATTTCTCTTTTGTTTTAGAGGAATTGAAAAATAAATATTGTCACGATAACGGTCGCAATGCAGTGCCACCGATTCGCATGTTTAAATATTTATTACTCAAATCAATCTTCGATTTATCAGATGTTGATGTTGTCGAACGCTCTAAGTACGATATGTCTTTCAAATATTTTCTTGATATGGCACCGGAGGCTTCGGTCATTGATCCAAGTTCCTTAACGAAATTCCGTAGAATTCGCCTTCAAGACGTGGGATTATTAGATTTACTCATTCAAAAGACCGTTGAAATCGCTTTAGAAAAAGAACTCATCAAAAGTAAAACAATTATTGTGGATGCTACGCATACAAAAGCACGTTATAATCAAAATTCACCAAAGGAATTTTTAATTGAGAAATCAAAAAACGTACGAAAAGCAGTGTATCAAATCGATGAATCTATGAAAGAAAAGTTCCCAGCTAAGACAACTTCTAACGAAGTTACAGATGAATTAGCTTATTGTGAAAAAGTGATTTCAACGATTGAAAAAGAAGCCCATCTTGTACATATTCCAGCGGTCAAGGAAAAGTTAAACGTATTAAAGGAAGTTATAGAAGACTACGAGGAACAGCTTTATTATTCAGCGGATCCAGATGCACGAGTCGGTCATAAAACAGAGGACTCTTCTTTCTTTGGGTATAAAACGCATATCGCAATCAATGATGAACGAATAATTACAGCGGCTATTGTGACGACAGGCGAACAAAGTGATGGGAAATATCTACAAGATTTAATTGAAAAGAGCCAAGAAACAGGAATGGAAATTAAAACAGTGCTTGGGGATACAGCCTATTCTGGGAAAGATAATATTCTTTATACCAAGAAAAATAAACTTGAACTGGTATCGAAATTAAATCCTCAAATCACACATGGTACACGCACAAAAGAAGATGAATTTGAATTTAATAAAGATGCAGGGATGTATGTGTGTAAAGCCGGGCATATGGCGATTCGAAAAGCGAGACAAGGAAAGAAGGATGCAGGTAAAAATCAGCGAGACACCTATTATTTCGATATTGAAAAGTGTAAGGTTTGTCCGTTTAAAGAAGGGTGCTATAAAGAAGGCTCGAAAAGTAAGACCTATTCCATGACGATTAAATCTACGGAACATAAAGATCAAGAAGCCTTTCAAAATAGTGATGAATTTAAAGAGAAAGCTAAATCACGCTATAAGATTGAGGCGAAGAATAGTGAATTAAAGCATAGACACGGGTACGATGTTGCCGCATCCGCGGGTCTATTTGGCATGCAAATGCAAGGTGCCATGACCATATTTGCGGTCAATCTCAAGCGAATTATTACATTAATGAAGGAAGAAGAGTAAGAAAGTCCGAAGGAAAAGGAGCCAATTCGTTCAAAATCGAACGAATTGGCTCCTTTTTGATTTTTAAGACCTTAACAAATTAAAAAACGTAAGTTTTTCAGTGGCCTCCTAATTTCTTGTGTGAGGTTTAAATGGGTAAGCAAAGTGTGCAACTCAAATTGATTAAGATATTTTGGCCTTTTTTTACGTGGCGTTTTACCTTTAATGATGGCTTTGCGGGTTGGATCGCGGTCGATTAATCCTTCATCGACTGCATCAAGGATAGCGCCTTTAAGTTGATGGTGAAAGTCCATCGTTGTTTGACGCTCATGTTCGACAGCGTAGTCATTCAATAATTGTTGATAGGTAAGGCGGTTAATATTGGATACGAAAAGATTTGGCGCTAATTTTTCAAGCCATTGATGGGTCATCAAATATTTTGCCATAGTAACTTTACGTATTGCACCTTCTTTGTAGACGGTTATCCAATGCTT
>JARIDM010000264.1 GCA_029263945.1 Sporosarcina sp. | reverse complement strand
TGTCTTGCTTTGACATTTTCAGGTTCTTTTCATAGTCATAACGCTGATAAAAATAGTCAATAATCGAAATAAACAATAACGTGAATGATGCGGTAATCCCCATCAATGCGGTTAATTGTGCAACTGTGGATAGTGAATCCCACGGGGTTTTAAAAGCTAATCCAAGGACTTTATCAATGTTTGTCCAAACAATCAAAAAGGTCACCGAACCGATGAACGAAATTTTCAAGATCGACTTTAATAACTCTACAATGGCTCGTATCGAAAAAATCCGTTTAAGTCCTTTAATCGGATCAATTTTCTTCAAATCAAACTTTAGCGGTTCTGTTGTAAACAGAATCCCGATTTGAAGTAAATTTGCAACGACTGCCCCAACGACAGAAATTAAAAAGATCGGTAATAAAATAAATGCAGCATCAATTAAAACTTCTATGTAAATCATGATTGCTTTATCAGGATCAAATTCTTTAATCGTTATATATTCCGTAAAAGAATGTGTGAAAAACGTAAAGAAACGTTCACGCATATAACCTGATGCAAAAAAAAGAAATAAAAAAACAGATAACAAGCCAATTGCACTCGTTACATCTTGACTCTTTAAAACTTGTCCTTTTTTTCTGGAATCTTCACGTTTTTTATCGGTTGCGCGCTCCGTTTTTTCGCCTGCGAAAAATTGTAAATCAAGCTTTAACAACATGCTAACCGCCTCCTAGAAGAACCATTAGATCTCGCATACTAATAATCATGAACTCTATTATTTTTTGCATAAGCGCAACAAATACGGCCATCATGATAGATAATACAAGAAAACTCACGCCTATTTTTATCGGAAAACCGACAACAAATATATTCAGCTGTGGGACAGTTCTTGCGGTAATCCCAAGTGCTAAGTCAACAAGAAATAGCGTTGCGACAATAGGAATGGACATCTGAAATGCAATCATAAATACTTGTGCGAAAGTGACAACAACAAATTTAATGACGTTCGGTGAACCGAATGCGGGCCAAGCACCATCTACAGGTAAAAATTGATAACTGTAATAGATGCCATCTAACAACATATGGTGCCCATTTAAGATGAGCAATAACAAAATCGCAAATGAGTTTAAAAACTGACCAAATATAGGCGACTGTGCGCCAGTTTGCGGGTCAATGATGTTGGCCATCGCAAACCCCATCTGAAAGTCTATAAACCCTCCTGCAATTTGAATCGCAGACATTACAATAAAAGCAATGATGCCTATAAATAAGCCAATGACAGCTTCTTTTATCACAAGCATAATAAAAGTACCGTCGATTGCTAACGTTGGCATCTCAATCGTATAGACCATCATCCAAGCCAATATCGCCCCTAAAATAACACGTTGGGTAGCGGGAATCGATTTATACGAAAAAAGCGGTAATGTAACGAAAAAAGCCGTAATACGTGTTAACAACAATAAATAAGCTGGTAGTACTGGAACTAGCGCTTCCATAGTATCACCCGATATACCGTGCTAAATTTTCAAATATATCTTCTGCAAATGTCATAACGGTTCCAATCATCCAAGGGCCAAAAATAACAATCCCTACAAGCACTGCCACAATCTTCGGAACAAATGCTAGCGTTTGTTCTTGAATTTGTGTCGTTGCTTGGAAAATACTAACGGACAAGCCCGTTGCAAGTGCAACAATTAGGAGAGGCCCAGATGTCAGTAATATAACGGTTATTGAACGTTCTGCCAATGCAATAAGCATTTCGGTCGTCATCATGAATACCCCTCCTAGAAACTTTGTAACAGCGATTTAATAATGAGATACCAGCCGTCTACCAATACAAACAACAGCACTTTAAAAGGCAGTGAAATCATAACTGGTGGCAACATCATCATTCCCATTGACATGAGTACACTCGCAACGATCATATCGATCACAAGAAACGGAATAAAAATCATAAAGCCCATTTGAAAGGCTGTTTTAATTTCACTAAGTGCAAATGCTGGCACGATCATCGTAAGTGGAATCTCTTCAACTGATTCTGGTCGCTCGGCTTGATTGTACTTAATAAATAACTCTAAATCCTTTTGCCGTGTATGCTTACTCATAAATGTCTTAAGCGGTTTACTTGCTTCTTCATACGCTTCCTCTAATGAAATTTCTTCAGCAAATAATGGTTTAAGTGCTGAATCGTTAATTTCATTAAAAGTGGGTGCCATAATAAAAAACGTTAGAAACAGTGCGAGTCCTACAAGTACTTGGTTTGGCGGCATCTGTTGCGTCGCAAGTGCTGTTCGTGTAAAGGACAGCACAATCATAATCCGTGCGAACGAAGTCATTAAAATCAGAATCGCTGGCGCGAGCGACAGAACAGTCAAAAGGAGCATCATTTTGATAGAAGTCGATACGTTAGTGGCATCACTGTCCGCAAAAAATTGGACGAAATCATTCATCGTGCTTGCGCTCCTTTTCTGTCAATTGGCTAATATGCCGCTTTCTCTCCTTTTTAATTTCATCCAGACGACTGTTAAATACTTTGCTGAAATCTGTAGATTTCTCTGTTGATTCTTGATTACTTTGCATTTTTTTCGGATTCAGCTTTGGGATTTTTCCTAGCGCTTGTGCCAGCATCCCTGACGGAGAACCTTGGTCTGGCTGATCATAAAATTCAAGTAACGCAGCAATTTCATCGTCATCTTTAATTTCTTTCAAGAGACGAACATCATCGCCAACACCGATTAAATAGTACGTTTCTCCAACAACAACGAGTTGAACTGATTTGTTTTGACCGAGTGAAATCCCACCGATGTTTTTCATGAAGCGCGTTTTATCATAGATACGATTTTTACGGTTTACAAACTTCAGCAAAGCGAACAAAAGACCGACAACAAAAACCAATGCTAAACCTGTTTTAATATAATCCCATCCACTTAACCCAACTGTAGAAGGCTGTGGGGCTGGTTCTTTATCAGCAGGTTCTTGTTCTTCAAAAGGTTCTTTTTCATCGGTAATGATTTGGCCATCTTCCGTACATTTGTCCTTATTTTCCATACAAAAAAGAACATTGTCTTCTGCATAAACAACAGAAGACGAAGTGGCCATTATTAAAATAGCAAGTACGCTCAAAACCAAACTCGCTTTCCCAATACTTAAATGCTTCATAGCCATATTAACTTAATGCTTTTTCAATGGCTTCTACAACACGGTCAGCTTGGAATGGTTTAACGATGAAGTCTTTTGCTCCAGCAGAAATCGCATCGATTACCATCGCTTGTTGCCCCATTGCTGAACACATGATGATCATCGCTGAAGGATCTTTTTGTTTGATTTCCTTAAGCGCTTGAATGCCATCCATCTCTGGCATCGTAATGTCCATTGTGACTAAATCAGGCTTTAACTCAAAATACTTTTCAATTGCTTGTACACCGTTTTCTGCTTCTCCTACAACTTCAAAACCATTTTTCACTAAAATATCTTTTACCATCATTCTCATAAATGCTGCATCGTCTACAATTAAAATTTTCTTACCCATGTTCCCCATTACCTCCCAGTAATTTATCTTAAGTTATTAATGCGCTCAGCAGGGCTGAGTATATCAGTAATGCGCACACCAAAATTTTCATCGATGACGACAACTTCTCCATTTGCTATTAAACGGTGATTGACAAGTATGTCAACAGGTTCACCTGCAAGTTTATCAAGTTCGATAATCGAACCACTCGACATTTCAATAATTTCTTGAACAGAGCGTTTTGTTCTTCCAAGCTCAACCGTCACATTTAACGGAATATCTAACAGTAAATCTAAGTTTTGCGCTTCCGAACTATTGAGTTGAGGTGCGTCAAAACTAGCAAACTGTGCCTGTTGGACAGGAACTTGTGGTTTTTGTTTCATAGGCGCTTGCCTCTGCGTCATCTGTGGTTGTTGAACAACTTCTTCAGCGTATGACGGCTGGGTTGTCGGCATAACAGGTGGTGCTTGTTGCTGTGGTGCTGCAGGCACAGGTGGTTCTTCCACTGCAGTTGCTGCTGTTTCTTCATGACTTTCTCCATTTAATAGTTTGCCGACGATTTTCTTCCCGAATTCAAACGGCAAGATTTGCATAATTTCCGAATCAATTAAATCGCCTACCTTTAATGTAAAGGCTACTTTAATGATTAACTCAGATTCAGGAATATTGTCTACACCCTTATCTTCTGGGATATTCATTAAGTCAATGGATGGTGGCGAAATGTCTACTTTCATATTAAAGACCGTCGACATTGACGTTGCAGCAGAGCCCATCATTTGGTTCATTGCTTCTTGTACAGCACTTAAATGAATCTCACTCATCTCTTCATTCGGTGATGTACCATCTCCGCCTAACATGAGGTCCGCGATAATCGCAGCGTCCGTTTGTTTAATGACGAATAAGTTCATTCCTTTAAGCCCTTGCGTGTATTCTACTTTAACCGCTACATAAGGTAGTGCGAACTCTTCTTCAAATTCAGTTTGATCGACAACTCTAATACGCGGTGTCGTAATTTCTACTTTTTGTCCAAGAAGTGCAGACAGCGCAGTTGCAGAACTTCCGAATGAAATATTCGCAACTTCTCCGATTGTATCTAATTCTAATTCGCTCATATATTCTTCATTTACATGTTCTTCTTCAGCATCTGACGTCAGCTCATCAAGATTCGCTCCGCTTAATAACGCTTCAATTTCTTCTTGCGATAATGTCTCATCACTCATCATCGTCATCGCCTCCAGTCAACTTATCTATAATTTGCACTGCCATCCAGCTCTTCAAATGACCTGGTTGTGCAGTAAATTTCGGTAGGTCACCAACTTTTACAACGAGTGGATCATCGATCTTTCGGTCTAGTGAAATGACATCACCGACTTCTAAATAGAGCAATTCCTCAATCGTCATCTTACCTTGTCCAAGTTCAGCGATAATTGGTAACTCCGCTTTTCTGATTCGCTTTTGAAGTACGCGACTTTGCTCAGGCGTTGGTTCTTTCTTATCTGTTTGCATCCAATATTGAACCGATAAGTTCGGCACAACAGGCTCTAACACGATATGTGGAATACAAATATTAATCATTCCGCTAGATTCACCAATAATAATATTAAAAGAAATAACAACAACTGTTTCATTAGGTGAAATCATTTGTAGAAACTGTGGATTCACTTCCATCTCTGCTAAATAAGGATCGATATCTACAAGTCCCGACCAAGCTTCTCTTAAATTATCAAAGGATCGTTCAAATAAACTCATCAATATTTTTGTTTCAATTTCCGTTAATTCATTTACCTTATTCGGACTTTCTCCAACTCCACCCATGAGACGATCCAACATGGTATACGCAATGTTTGGATTCACTTCCATCAAAATGTTGCCTTCCAGGGGAGCAACTTCAAATATATTAATAAGCGTCATATTTGGGATGGACCTAATAAACTCTTCAAAAGGAATTTGGTCAGCTGACGCGACATCTATTTGAACATACGTCCGAAGTTGTGCCGAAAAGTACGTGGTCAACAAACGTGCAAAGTTCTCATGAATTCGCGTTAAACTACGAATCTGATCCTTTGAAAATCGGAGGGCACGTTTAAAATCATACGTCTTGACCTTCCGGGTTTCATCTTCTTTTTTCATGTCTTCTGCTGACATCTCTCCTGTTGACAATGCAGACAAAAGTGCGTCAATCTCATTTTGCGATAAAATGTCCCCCGCCATAGGACCACCTCCTTATTGCGGTTTATTGGATGATGTAAGAAGTGATATACACTTTCTCAATCTCTCCAGTTTGCATTAATGGTTCTAATAGCACTTTAATCGACTCTTCAAAAGCTTGTTTACCAGCTTTTCCTTCGAAATTCTCACGCGTCATTTCTGACATTTCCTGAAGGACAATATTCTTCACTTGGAATTCACGTTTCGTTAATTCCTCTGCAGCTTTTGGACCATCTGTTTGAATTTTTAAAGAAATACGGATAAACTGTCTACCTTCAAGATTCGTCGTGATTTCCGGTATATCAACAGATGCTTCAATAATTTCATCAATCGTTGGTTCTTTATTACCTGCATCATCGTTCTTATTAAACTGCCAAACAACGGCTAGTATGATTATACCAACTAAAGTGATGGTTACGAGTACAATTAACGTAATCGTCAATAATTTATTTTTCATCATCAATTCCCCCCTCTACATACGGATTCGTCAACAAGTGAACACCTTTATAAAACGTTGTCATACGTTCAAGTACATCCTCTACCGAATCCAAAACGATATATTTACTACCCGTAGTCAGTGTAATCGTCGTATCTGGAAACGATTCTACTCTTTCTATGTAAAGTGCATTCAATGTGAATGACGATCCATTTAACCGCGTAACTTTTATCATATGTAAGGGGCCGGGCACAGAGCCGGCCCGACCCTCCTTTGAATTCAGTTCTATTTTGTGAATATAAGTTTCTTCTTAATACGGTTAATTTTCGTTACAGACGGACGCTTTCCGCGGGCGGTCCGTGAGCCTCCTCGTCGCAAGCTCCTGTGGGGTCTCAGCTGGACACGCTATTCCCGCAGGAGTCGCCGCCTTTCACTGTAATCAACCTAGTACATTACACTCAAAAATTAA
>JARIDM010000184.1 GCA_029263945.1 Sporosarcina sp. | reverse complement strand
AACATTACAAACGGAGAACCCATGGCATTTCATGCGTTAGTAGCACATCTCTTTACAGCACTTGATGAACGAATATACAGGAAAAACATCCCGTACCCAATTGCTTATTCACTTGCGGCTTTATTGGAGTTAAATGCAAAAATAAGGCGGAGTAATGCAGAACCGATGCTCACGAGAACAACTGTACAAATGCTAGGCAGAAGTGTCACGTTAGATATATCTAAAGCGAAAAAAGAGTTGAATTATCAACCAACAATATCAGTTGTAGACGGGGTGAAACGGTATGTCCAATCCATTAAATCTATTTAAGATCCCTGTTGAACTGACAACCTTGTCCGCGGGCAGTTGCAAACAGCTAGAAAAGTTTTTACGAAAAGATGGCAAGTGGGAAGTGATTGAAATCCCAGCCTTATTTACCTATTTAAAGCACCCTACATACGGTTCTATCTTGTTTGATACTGCTTATTCGCCTCATTTTTATAAAGCGACAGAGCGGCTGCCCTATGCTTTATATCGCTATATTACACCCGTATCGATTAACAAAGAGACGACCCCTGCTGCACAGCTTAAAAAGAGGGGTATACAACCCGAAGAAATCCAGTACATTATTCTTTCACACTTTCACGGGGATCATATAGGAGCAGCAAAAGAATTTCCCAATGCTAGCTTTATATACTTGCAAGCATCCTATGATAAAGTCAAAAACAAAAATTCGTTTGCCCAGACCAAAGCAGGATTTGTTCCAGGTCTTTTACCAACTGATTTCATTGAACGTTCGATGCCGATCAATGAAGAACGAACCGTGCAATTACCTAAAAGTTACCCTTTTAAAAGAGGCGTAGACATTTTTGGAGATCGAAGTATGATTGCTGTTGATTTACCAGGACATGCTGCAGGTCAAATCGGTATTTTATTGGCAACGAAGGATCGGAAATACTTTCTATGTGCAGATGGTGTTTGGGAAAGTAATGCTTTTCGAAATAGGGTAACACCGCACTGGTTGACGAATGTGATAGTGGATAACCGAAAGGAAGCCCGAGATACATTTAACCGAATCTGCACATTTCATGCCAACCATCCAGAGTTTTACATTATTCCCTCTCATTGTCGGGAAGTGTGGGCAACGATTGAAGAGGAGGAATGAGCGATGATTGAAAAACTTATCATTTTACAACAGTATCTCCGCACTAAATACCGTAGAATTCCTAACAATCGAGAAGCCTTCGAACGTTGGCAAGAAAAACAAGTAATAGACCAGATTCGATATGTAAGAAAGCATTCTGACTTTTACCGAAAGCAGTGGGAAGGTCTTTTGGACGAGGAATGGCGTTCGTTTCCATTGATCGATAAAACAATTATGATGGATCACTTTGACCTGTTAAATACGTTAGGCATTACAAAGGCGAAAGCATTTTCAGTTGCTGATCAGGCGGAACAAAGCAGGGACTTCTCTCCAATGATTGGCTCAACAACGGTTGGCCTATCTTCAGGAACGTCTGGCAATCGCGGGATTTTTTTAGTGAGTCAGCAGGAAAGAAGAGCATGGACGGGCACTATTTTAGCGAAGGCACTCCCACATTCGATCTTTAAAAAAGAAAAGATTGCTTTTTTTCTTAGGGCGAATAGCAATCTCTATGCAAGTGTGAAAAGTAAGCAAATTGAATTTTTGTTTTATGATTTATTGGAACCAGTAAGGGATCACTTACAAAGGTTGAATGAACAATTACCAGGCGTTCTGGTTGCACCTCCTTCTATGTTAAGAATGTTGGCAGAAGCCCAATTGAATCGTAAATTACATATCGCGCCGCATAAAGTAATCGCTGTGGCTGAAGTACTTGATCCAATCGATAAACGAATGATTGAACAGGCATTCAAACAAACTGTTCACCAAATCTATCAATGTACAGAAGGCTTTCTAGCAAGCACTTGCGCATACGGGACGCTTCATCTGAATGAGGATATTGTCGCCATTCAAAAAGAATACATTAGTGAGAACGAAAGAAAGTTTATGCCCATCATTACGGATTTTTCAAGAAGTGCCCAACCCATTATCCGCTATCGTTTAAATGACGTATTAACAGAAAAAGAAACGCCTTGTCCATGCGGATCTCCGATGTTGGCCATTGAAGGAATAGATGGACGAGCGGATGATGTCTTTTATTTTGAAGCGCTCGATCAGCACGAATTACGCCCTGTTTTTTCAGACTTCATTAGCAGAAGTATTATGCATGCATCGCCAGAAATTAAAGCCTATTACGCGGTACAACATGCGGTAGACAAAGTGACCATTTCTTACCGTTTACAAGAGAACCCATCCGTTACGTCTATGAAGCAGCTTGAAGAAAAAGTCAGTGGAAATATTCAATCGTTATGTAAAAAAATACAATGTAAAATGCCATTTATCGATTTTCGTTTAATGGAAATGGGGATTGAAGATGTGTACCCAACAGATGTGAAAGCAACTGAAGTAAGGAAACTGCGCAGAATTGAAAGGCGATTTGACATTCATGGTAGAAATTAAGTTATATGACGCAAAGACTATTAACGATTTAGATTTTCCAGATACCCCAGATGGTCGCTATGCACAAGACTTTCTCGTGCCTTTGATCACCCGAAAACCTGTCCATTACATTCAAAATATAGAGACAGAATTACGCATTCTAAAAGTGGATGATCTAATTTTACCTATCTGTATCAATGAAAAAGAATATACGAATTCATATGTATGCTCGCCTTATACACATTTTATAAGTTATGCCAAGCAAGAATTAGGGGTGATAAACAATCGTCTGCTCCGGAAAAGTCTATCCCTTTTGTTAAGTGGGCTGAGTCCGGTTTTAAAATTAAGTAAAATAAATAAAACGATTCATGTAAATAACTGGTTTGTTTCAACTAATTTATATCCAGACTTGTCATCAGTGCAGGTACAAGCAATTGTGA
>JARIDM010000139.1 GCA_029263945.1 Sporosarcina sp. | reverse complement strand
TATGAGCGAAGATACTTAAAAGGTTGAACCGCCGTATACCGAACGGTATGTACGGTGGTGTGAGAGGTCGGCTAATCAACTAATGATTAGCCTCCTACTCGATTACTTGTATGTTATTCAATTTCGTTATGAGGTCTTTATGAAATTGACGTATTTAAAAACCAATAAAGTATTGAAGTGATAAGATAAATGCTGTAGATCCTGCTAATCCAAAAGCGACATCCTGCCAATTTAAATTATAAGCTTCTGCATTTTTCATTGTAATTTTCTCCTTTGTCGATTTCCCGGGAAATATATCGAGTTTTATTTCAAGGGAATGAATGTTAATCGTAGTATTGCCTGATTAAGTACCATTTAAACCTATAGAGGTAACATTTTTAGCAAAATGGAAAGGAAAAGTTCATGTCATTTATTTTCCCATTGTACGTTACAAGATGCGCTTCATTTGTTAGACTATATAAATGAACTATAATGGTAAGTACATGAGTATAGATTGATAGAGAGGAATCACAAGATATGTTCTTTAACTTTTCATTTCGACATTATTTAACAAAACCACAAAAACTCGCAATTGATTTACAAGGCGCCTCCATTAGAGGTTTTAAGGGTCGGGTAATTCTTGTGTTTTGTCTTGGTCTTTTATTATTTGGTCTACGTAGTATTTGGGGCGTGAATACAGAATCGCTTACACCGATTATCGCGGCAACGTCTACTGCTGACTTTACACTTGCTCGTCTTGCATCCTTGTTAGGCTCTTTATTGTGGTCTGCGATTTATATTTCTTTCCACTTATTTGGATTTGCTTTTCTCTTAAGCTATTTAATCGGGATTCCTTTTAAAAAGTTACTCCCGATGCAGTTACTGATGACAGGTCTTTTGTTACTGGAGAAAGCACTCGTTTTTCTTGTATTTGTCATGAGAGGCGAAACAACAAGTGTGTCCTTTTTATCATTTGGCCCATTGGCCGCAACATTTCTTGAAACACCGTTTTTCATTTTACTGCTCAATCAAATTACGTTGACAACGATGCTGATTATTGCATTTCAGTTTCAATTTATTCGCAAGTACTCGGACATCGTCCAACGTCAACGTCTGATTTGGCTTTTAATCGGTATTCATCTATTAATGGCGATTATTACGGCAAGTGTTGGTTTTATTCCAGCTGAAAGCCTGTTTGAGACAATTACAGGTGGAGGTGCAGGCAAATGAATAAGTATTTTAACATTGCTGTTTCGATAGCTGTTAGTGCATTTTTAGCAACAAATTTTTATTTGCTGTTTAGTGATAAAAGCATCATCACAAAATCAGTCTATGTAAATGAATACGAGCGTCTGCCCGCAAAAGATTACCAAGAAAACCTTACGAAGCAAGCCTTTGTCGCTCCTTTGGAAACGTATACGGTTTATTTAGAGGAAGAAGAGGCTGTCAATAGTTGGCTTGTAGAAGAAGGAGATGTCGTGACAGTTGGGCAAGAACTTGCGCTGCTCAATACAGAACGCGCAGAGGGTGAACGTGAACTGTGGGAAGCCGAATACGAAGCGCTTCTTGAGCAAGAAATCGACTTAAATCAGATGATTTCCGATTTAGAATCTGCACGGTCAAAAGCAAAATCCAATCAAACATCCAATGTAAAACATAATGATGGTGTGAAAGAAATTCAAGGGAAAACGACCATTGAGATTGGAGTAGATGTAGGGTTTACTGTAGACGTGACGGAAGAAGGTTCTTATTCACAAGCAATCGCGGCTGTAGAACAACAATTGGCTGAGGTGAATCGCCAACTTGTAGTGCTGGATGCGCAACTCATGCAAGATCCTTCAAACCCTGCACTAATTAGCCCAGCTGAAGGCGTCGTGTCAAATGTTACACGACACAGCGACCGATTGTTCATCGATATATACAGTGAACAAAAAGTACTCGTTACGTACATTAAAGACGATGAGTGGCAAGAAGTTGAAGAAGGTCAGCAAGTGAATATTCACGGAACAGGTATTGTCGAAACGACAGAGGGAACGGTGTTATCAGTTTCAACTGTCGCGGCTAATCCGAGCGATTTACTCGCGACTTATAAAGAACTAGATATAGAAGCAGCTGAAAACCCGCTAGCTTATTATGAAGTGCGTATTTTGCCAGACGAAGAATTGGTCAGCGTACATTTCGCTAAAAATGCAGAAACAGTCATTACGACAGACGAAGCATTTGGCGCAGTGGCCATTAACGAATTATGGTTGTATCCAATTGACGAAGACACGAGAGAAGCTGCTATTTTAGATGAAGCTGGAAGAGCGAAAATTGTGAAGGCAACGACACCCTTCACATTAGAAGAATATGCCATTGTGACAGCAGGCGTTGCACCTAAAGATGTAGTGTTAGGAAAGCTCTCGCTTCGTGAGTATGATTACGCACCACACGTCATTCTCCAGTTCCCATCAGAACTTCCAAAGAAGAAAGAATGGAAAGCTTTTGGTTGGAGAAATTATGTGAAAGCAATGTTTGTGAAGTAAATAGCCGAAGCCACCTAACTTGGAGCGTGAATGCCAAGTTGGGTGGCTTTTTTGTGCTGCTGGATTGTGGGGGATAGGTGGGAGTCGCCCAATAATGGAGAAATACGCCCAATTGTGCAGGAATTCGCCCAAAAATCGAAAAAAACGCCCAATTATGCTCAAAATCGCCCAATAAAATAAAAAGTCGCCCAATTCTTTTCGCATCGAACAAAATGGGTGAGACACAATTGTTTGTGAAATAAAGCCGAAGCCACTTAACTTGGAGCGTGAAAGCCAAGTTGGGTGGCTTTTTTTGTGCTGCTGG
>JARIDM010000102.1 GCA_029263945.1 Sporosarcina sp. | reverse complement strand
AAAATTTCCGTCTGTGCTTGTGCTTCTTTCACCAATTTCATTTTTTGATTTTGATTCATGATTATAAAACCTCCAATTAAAATAACTATCGTGAAAAATAAAATAAAAAATTTTTTTTTCATTAACTTTTACTCCTTTTAAATTCTATGATTATGTTGCAAGTTTCTATTTTCAGTATACTATAAGTAGTATACAATATCTTATAACAACTGAAAGGGGATCGAGCCTTATTAAACAACATAAGTATTCTTCCCATAATTTATCTAATATGGCATATTGGAGTACATCGAGCTTGGCTTACGACGATATAAGCACAGTAACTGATGGACGGTTGAACACAATTGAACAATTAAACACCGAAAATAAAACCTATGAATTAGAAGTTGAAGTAACCCCGAACAAATCCGAAACTTGGCAACTCGTTCGTGCTTTAGATGACAAAGAGACAAGTACACAAGCATATGCATTCAAAAAAGGGAATGAGATTGTCATCGCTTACCGTGGCTCTCAGGAATTGCAGGACTGGTTTGATACAGATCCGAATTACTTGGTTTTTAATGGCAATCAGCCCCCGGCATTAACGCGCGCTAAAATAGAATTAGTCAAAGCGCCTCGGTCAATAACGCTTGGAATCATAGATAAGAATAAAGCTAAGAGTAATGGATATAAGAAAAAGAACCTCAATAATGCTTTTGATGTGGCAACTCAGTTTGCAATTGACGTAAAAAATGATTTTCCAGATTGTGTACATGACACAACGGGTCATTCGTTGGGAGGTGCAATTGCTACATATGTAAGAGTCATGGCAATAGATGCTTCGGGGTTCAGTTTTATCAGACAAACAATAACTTACGCTGCACCGAACGTTTATGGAATGTTCCCGAAAAACATTCAAGCACAAATTGACGAAGGGATTTATCAACACAATACCATTGACTTTACAGATGCTAGGGATACATTCGGTACACTCAATGATCGCTTCC
Organism: Sporosarcina sp.; assembly: GCA_029263945.1. Classification (GTDB taxonomy): domain Bacteria; phylum Bacillota; class Bacilli; order Bacillales_A; family Planococcaceae; genus Sporosarcina. The sequence continues at coordinate 6,725 of JARIDM010000102.1, read as the reverse complement.
CCCAAGTCGGCGTACAACACATCATTGACAACGAGAAAATTTGGTTATTAAATCATAAATTACCTAATTTCCAACACTTGTTTTTAGATGATGGAGAAATTCGACTTACACCTGAAACCATTAGACAACTTGCATTAAAAGCAGAAAACCTGCATGAGCGAATCGTAGAAACCTATCATGAGGTGGATTATTTCAACGAAGTTCATGATGAAGCAATTCTTAACATTCAAAAACGTTTTGAAGGTTTAATCGGCACTCAATATGACAGGCTTCAAATCACTGATGTTAGGGCGATTATCGAAAAATTATCACAGTCTTCTGCAGGTTCGGTACCTAAATTCTATGATACTCGAACGGAAGAACAACTTCTTGCTTCCTTACACGACTTGCGAATAGACGCATTAGATATTAAAGAAAATCTAGTCCGTATGGCTACAAATTTCGAAGAAAAGGATCAGCAACTAGCCAATTGGCTATCTATGAATCCTAATTGATAGGAGCTCAAAAACGATGTCTATGATAGGTTACGATGCAGAACAGCTTGAAAAAATAAAAGCGATAAGAATGGAAGAAGAAATTCGTCGTCAACAACTACGAGATTTAGAAACCGCTATTAAAGGTAGTCTGCAAAGTGAAATCGAATATTTTAAAAGAATGTTACAAAGTAAGTATGTGATTCTTGATTTAAAAAGAGATGTGCTCGAAATCCGAAAAGATTTAAAAAATGATGCGCGTGGTAACGCGAAAGACGCTGCTGATGACCGCCTGATTACACATTATAGAATGATGACCCACACAAATATGGATTGGGACACGTTTATTAATAACTTTGGATTTGGTGGGTTGTGGAATAGACTGTGGTAATCTATATTCTACGTATGCACAAAATATAATGAAGATGATTAAACTACTTAACCACCCCTACACCTCAGATGCCTCTTACCTTCCTTCTTACTTGGTTACGTCTAAAAAACCCCTTCAACCAAAGTTGAAGGGGTTCTACGTGATTCGCTTAGTCTTCGATTAATGGGTAAACCCCATTTTCATCATGTGTTTCGGTTCCTACAATTGGTGGATTAAAGACACAAATCATGCGCATGTCTTTTGATCCGCCGCGTAGATAGTGCTCGTCATTTTCATTCAAGGCGTACATCGTACCGTCTTTAAGTGGGTAGATTTTGCCGTCTGCGACCGTTTCAATTTCCCCGTCGCCCCCTACACAGTAGACTGCTTCTAGGTGGTTCTGGTAATGAATATGCGTTTCAGTTCCAGCATAAATAATCGTTTCATGAAACGAAAAACCCATTCCATCTTTCTTTAATAGAAAGCGTCGGCTTGCCCACGTTTCTGATTTCGTTTCATTTTCTGAACCGATAATTTCATCAAGTGTTCGTACAATCATTTTCTATCTCTCCTATAGTTACAATTAGTGATTGAGCACTTCTTCAATTGCTTCTTCTAAAATATCTAGCCCTTTGTTAAGTCCTTCATGATCGATCGTAAGCGCACCAAGGAATTTTACGACTTCACTACTTGGTCCTGCCGTTTCAATAATGAGTCCTTTTTCAAATGCTGTCTCACAAATTTTACCTGCATAGTCTTCTTTTCCTTCACCACAAGCAATGCCGCGCATAAATCCGCGTCCACGTGTTGTGCCTTTTAGTTCTGGATAATCTCGAACGATTTTTTCAAATCGTGCTTGAATTACTTTTGACTTTTCTTTTACAGAATCTGCTAAATCGTTATTTTCCCAGTAAGAGAGCGCTTCTGTTGCAGCCACTATAGCCATGCTATTTCCACGGAAAGTACCATTGTGTTCACCAGGTCCCCATACATCGTACTTCGGTTTGATGAGTGTAATGGCCATTGGTAAACCGTAACCGCCAATTGACTTAGATAAACAAACGATGTCTGGCTCAATACCCGCTGGTTCAAAACTAAAGAACGTACCCGTACGTCCACAACCTGCCTGGACATCATCGATAATGAGCAACATCTCATAACGACGGCACAACTTTTCAATCTCTTGTAACCACTCAAAGCTCGCAGCGTTAATACCGCCTTCACCTTGTACCGTCTCTAAAATAACAGCAGCGGGTAAATCTAAACCACTCCCTGTATTTGAAAGGTACTGTTTAAAATAGTCAATCGAGCTATGGTCCTCCATAAACGTATCGTAAGGCATCGCAACTGTATTATTTAATGGAACGCCTGCACCATCGCGGTTAAATGAGTTACCTGTAACTGACAATGAACCGAGTGTCATCCCATGAAATGCATTGGTAAAACTTACAATGTTTGTACGCCCTGTCACTTTTCGAGCGATTTTTAATGCACTTTCAACAGTATTCGTGCCTGTTGGTCCAGGGAACATTACTTTATAATCGAGTTTTCTCGGTTTTAAAATAACGTCACTGAATTTCTCTAGAAACTTTCCACGGACGACAGTCCCCATATCTAAACTATGGCTAATCCCATCTTCCATAATATACTCGACAATTTTTTCTTTCATCTTGTCGTTATTATGACCGTAATTTAAAGCACCTGCACCTGCAAAGAAGTCAATATACTCCTTGCCGTCTGTATCCCAAATTTTATATCCTTTTGCTTTATGAAAGACTTTAGGAAAACTACGACTATAACTTCTCACTTGTGACTCATGCTTTTCAAATGTTTCCATCGAATTTTGTTCTTTTGTTGTAACCATTGGTTTTACATTCCTCCATTTTTTACGTTCAATTTGTATTTATTTCACGTTTTTTAAATTCATTTTCAATACCTTTAAACCGATTAAAACGGGCCAATTCTAAAGAGCGATTCTGACTCATGTCCCTCGCCTGGGAATTGGTCTTCCGTAAAACATCCTGTGATTTCACAAGACGTTTTTAGGTCCCTTGCTAACTTTTTAAAAAGTGCTTGCGATGCTTTGTTTGATGGGCTAATTGTCGCTTCCAAATACCGAATATTCCGACACGATACTTTATGAAGAATGTCTTGCAGCATACGTGAAGCAAGCCCTTTTCCTCTGGCTGATTCATCGACGGCTACTTGCCAAATGAAAATTGTATCTGGCTTTTTTGGCTGAATAAATCCTGAAATAAAACCAACTGCCTGACCATCAGACTCCGCAATCACACTTGTTTCATCAAAAAATTTCGCCCACATTAAATAACTATAAGAAGAATTTAAATCGAGCACACCTGTTTTTTTGATCATTTGCCAAATCTCTTGACCGTCTTCTTCTGTAGGCGTTCTAAAAAGAATTTCATCTTCTCTTTCCAATACAGCTACTTGACTAATTTTATCCGTTGACAAAAATTTTCCCTCCAAGTCTATTCATCCATATTCAATATAGATGTTTGTTCCTTGATGCCCATTGTGACGAATTCGTAAAAACGACAGACGAATGCCTTGGTTCATGAGTGAGTAAAAAATTCTTGGTGTGAAAAGAACAATTGAGTTTTCAAATTGAGGTTTGCAAGCCAAAACACGTCGACCCGAAGCATCTTTGGTTGCACGCTGTAGTATTTCTAGTGGATATAGCAAGGGTATTAAAGGTTCTCTCATCGCCAATGGATGAAGCAAGCGATAAGGTAATAACGGGCTGATTTTTTGCCTTGCAGTAAGAAGTGCAAAAAAGAGCGCCTTTTCAACTATATAAAACAGCTTTACATCGTAATCATTCGCTGAACTGAAAGACACTTTCATGATCTTGAATTGTACGCACATACTTAAAATCCATCCACCCACTCAACTAATTCAGTTAGTCTGCACAATGGGTAATCTTTAAAGCTAGTAAAACTGATTTTGTCTTTTTGATATAGTCTTCATAATAGAGGGGTGTCTTTACAGTGTCAAGCCATAACATACGAATTTTCTGATTAAAACCAACTTTTCTGAATAAATAACCCTTGATAGGTATAACGATATCAAGGGGTTACGTATCAATACTATTTAGTTGAAATTTATTTTATTATTTTCAGGAGAAGTCGCTCAATCTGGATGACGATTCTATTCTTCTTTTGTTCATGAGGACTGGTCCAATTTCGTTGGAGATAAGCCGTATAAAAAGACATCCATTTTCTTTTCTTGCGCACTACGCTTAACCGTTACTTGCTCTGTTTTTAAACGATCAAAGCCCATATGCTCATAGAATCCATAGTTACAGGTATCATCCGTATACAAATAAATTCTCTGGGTATCGTGCTCTGAATAATAATCATTTAACTTGAACAGTAATTCCTTTCCAATGCCAAGTCCTCGCATCGTATCTTTTACAGCAAACAACGTGAGGACCCCGTCAAAGTTAGTTTCTATTCCTTTAATGAGCGTACGATATGCCCGGTTAACTTCGTTAAGTCCACCTTTTTTATTTCTTGTTTTAAACCATATGAACATCGTATAATACGCCATTTTGAGCGCATTTGTTAAGATCGACAGCTGAGCTGTTTTATTTTTATCTTGTTTACTGGCGCCCATAATCACACCTGTGATGTGTCCATCATATACAGCTACCTGATCATACTTTTTTTCGGCAAGACAAGAATACAGGTACATTTTTTTAACGAGTGCGAGGATTTTTTCATCCGCTACATATTGATCTAAACCGAACGCATCACTGATGAGATTTTGAACCACTGGATAATCTGCTTTTTCTAATTGACGATAGACGACTTCTTTCATTTGACCACTCCTATTTAGCTTAACTATTGTGTTTCTCTCTTATATCTTTCATAATAATCTATGTGGCAACCACACAGTCAAGCAAGAAAAATGAAATGGGGATATGTATGCACAAAAATTATCTGTCATCTGGTGAGTTCGCAAAATTATGTGATACATCAAAAGAAACACTAAGACACTACAAAGACATTGAACTGTTAATCCCCGAACATATCGGAGAAAATGGTTATCAGTACTATGAGGCAGAACAATTTTATGATTACTATGCCATTAACATGTTTAAAAAAACAGGCACACCGTTAACCCAAATTAAAGCATGTATAGCGCATCAAAAGATTCCCGCAATCCTTTCAACTTTGAAAGAACAACAAATTGCATTAGCAGAAGAAAAAAGAAAGATTGAACAGATGCAGTTCGTCGTCAAAAACTCGATACGCAACATGAGCGCTGGTTTAGCAAATGAAAATGATGATTTAAAACCACAAATCGACTTTTTCGACAAAGAACATTTACTAGCAGTGCCGCGACATGAATTTTTTATTTCCCAAGAGGATCAAAAAGATGAAGATCGAATTTTGATTGCTGTACTGCGTAAATACAAAGAAATTTGCGATCAGTATCATGTACATACAGATTATCAGCTAGGTGCGATCAGCCAATTACAGTCAAAGAACATTACACATATCTATACAAAGGTAAATAGAAACTATAAAAATCCCTATTATGTTGAAAAACCCGCTGGAAAATACCTCTACATCATTCAAAGAGGTAGTTGGGATTCAAGCATTGCCTATCAAGCATTAATTCAATACATTCAACAACATGCGATCAAAACAATTGGCGAAATTTACGCCTATGACCTGGCAGGATTTATGATTAACGGAATCGAAAGTAATTGCATGACTCGTATTTCTGTTCGGTTGAACTACCACCACTTTCACGATGTTTAGAAGTGGTGGATTCCTAAGAACACCGGCGTAACCGCCAGTTGTGAATTAGGCTATCTCCGCAGTCCCTGCGGTTAATCGTAAAGCTTCTTTACGAAGATTCAAACTGGCATTAAGATCTCGGTCGTGATGTGTTTGACATGATGGACATGTCCACTCACGTAGGGCAAGATTCTTAACAGCTTTATGTTGGTGGTCACAAATTGAACATAACTGACTGCTCGCATAATTGCGGGCAACAACGACAACTTGCTTGCCGTACCAGTCTGCTTTGTATTCAAGCATTGTACGAAACTGTGCCCATGACACTTCACTGATTGCTTTAGCAAGGTGTTTGTTATGAAGCATACTAGATACGGATAAATCTTCGATTCCGATAATGTCGTGGTTTTTGACAAGATCTGTTGAGACTTTATGCAAGTAGTCTGTACGAGCACTGACCATTTTTTCGTAAATGCGTGCGACTTTTTTACGCTGTTTTTGGTAGTTCTTCGCCTCGGACAGTTTGCGTTTCTGTTTAATCGCAAGACGCATCCGTCTTGACAGAATCCGTTGTTCTTTTTGAAGCTTTTTCTCAATCGCTTTGAAATGTTTCGGATTTGCGTGTACTGTTCCATCCGAAACAATCGCAAAACTAGACAATCCTAAATCAATGCCAACGGCAGAGCCTGTCTTTTTATGGGGCTCAACTTCGCATTCGGCTAAAAGCGATACAAAGTATTTACCACTCGACATTTTTCTAATGGTTGCGTTTACTATACGACCTTGTATTTCTCGACTGTTCGCGAAACTAACCCATCCGAGTTTTGGGAGTTTAAGCTTATTGCCGACGATACTTACTTCTGGAGTTTGATTTTTCTTTTCAATGTTTGTTTTGTAAGCTTGTACATTGTTCTTCTTACTTTTAAAGCGTGGCCGCTGATTTTGTTGCTTAAAAAAGCGTGTGAAAGCATCGCCTAAATCTTTAAGTGAAGATTGTAAGCCGTGTGCATCGACTTCTTTCAACCAGTCGAACTCTCCTTTTAATGCGGTTAGTTGACCAGAGCATTTCGAGTAAGATAGCCCCTTGCCCGTTGTTTCATAAGCTTCATTCCA
>JARIDM010000006.1 GCA_029263945.1 Sporosarcina sp. | reverse complement strand
GTCTCTGCGTTGCCGTACCAAATTCATCATCCCGGGCTAAATTATCGATAATCTCTTCTGAAATTTCTCCAATGAACCGAGAAGGTTGGTTATAACTTGCGCGTCCATACAAAGTTCGATAGCGTGCTGACGTTAAATAAAGCTTTCGCTCTGCTCGTGTAATGCCAACGTAGGCAAGTCTTCTTTCTTCTTCCATTTCCTCGGGATCTTGTAAGGAACGCGAATGCGGGAATACATTTTCCTCCATACCAATGATAAACACAACAGGATATTCAAGTCCTTTTGAACCGTGCATCGTCATCAGCACAACTTTTTCAGCGTCCTTATTCTCTTCTTTATCGAGCGAATCAATATCTGCAATAAGCGCTAAATCTGTTAAGAAAGCGACAAGTGATTTGTCTTCATTTTCCGAACGTGCTTCAAATGCATTTGTAACGGAAAGAAACTCTTCAATGTTTTCTAAACGACTTTCCGCCTCAATCGTTTTTTCTTTTTCTAACATTGCGCGGTAGCCTGATTTATCAAGGACCTCTTTAACGAGTTCAGAGACAGATAAAAACTCTTGCATTTGTGTGAAACCAGCGATTAACGCATGGAATTTCGCTGTCTCATTCGCTGCACGTCCCGTTAATCCCATAAAATCTAGCTCTTGTAAGGAGTCGAAAATGGTTCGGTCATGCGCAATGGCAAAGCTCGCCATTTTTTCAAATGAGGTTGCGCCGATCCCCCGTTTTGGTTCATTAATGACGCGTGCGAGTGCAAGGTCGTCTTCATTATTGGCGATTAAGCGTAAATAAGCTAGTAAATCCTTAATTTCTTTGCGGTCATAGAATTTCGTTCCGCCGACAATGGTGTAATCCAAATTAGATTTCACCAAGTATTCTTCGATGACCCGTGACTGTGCATTCGTTCTGTATAAAATCGCAAATTGGTCGAGCGTTAAATTTTCTTCTTTTTGTAGTTCAAGAATTTTACCGACGACGAATTGGGATTCATCCTTTTCATCTCTTGCTTTATACACATAGATGGGATCACCTTCTGCGTTTTCCGTTCGGAGTTCTTTGTCATAGCGCGTTCGATTGTTTGTGATGACATCATTTGCTGCTTGCAGTACATTTTGTGTGGAGCGGTAGTTTTGCTCCAACATAATCACTTCTGCAGTTGAATAGTCTTTCTCAAACGACAAAATATTCCCAATGTCCGCACCGCGCCAACGATAAATGGATTGGTCTGAGTCACCCACAACACATAAGTTCTGATACTTAGCCGCTAATAAATTGACCAGTTGGTACTGGGCATTGTTTGTATCTTGATATTCATCCACGTGAATATATTGAAATTTATCTTGATAATACTCAAGCACTTCTGGAACACGTTGAAACAAGACCAGCGTCATCATAATGAGGTCATCAAAATCAAGCGACTGATTTTGCCTAAGTTTTTTTGCATACGCATCATAGACATCTGCAATCGTTTTTTCGTACGGATTATGCGGATTCATTTGTGCGCGATACATTTTTTCATCAATACATTCGTTTTTTGCATTGCTAATCGCACCCAATAACATGCGCGGATCATTTTCTTTTGGATCCAGATTTAGCAGCTTTAAAACACTTTTAATGGCACTTAACTGATCCGATGAATCGAGGATTGTAAAGGATGTCTTGAATCCAATTTGTTCAATGTTACGACGTAATATCCGCACACACATTGAGTGAAATGTAGAGACCCACATACGTTGGCCTGTTCCTGTACCTAACAAACCATCGATTCTTTCTCGCATCTCTCGTGCCGCTTTGTTAGTAAACGTTATGGCTAATATATTAGATGGATAAATTCTTTTTTCAACGACAAGGTACGCAATTCTATGTGTGAGTACACGTGTCTTACCAGAACCTGCACCCGCCATAATCAGAAGGGGTCCTTCTGTCTTTTGAACGGCACGCGCCTGTTCAGGGTTCATCCCTGCAAGTAAATTTTCTGTTATTGATTTCATGTCAATCGCCCCTTTGGAACATTTGTTCTTAAGTATACACGTTTATTCAATTAATCAACAGCTGTTCGTACTGCTTTTACAGTTGATAAAGCTGCTGTTAAATCTTCATATATGATGTTCCCGACGATAATGGTATCTGCGATTTCCGCCATTACCCTTGCATCTTCTGCATTTTTAATGCCGCCACCGTAAAATAATTTCGTGTTATCTAATATACGGGATGCTGCGCGAACAACTTCTGGATCGCCGTATGTTCCACTATACTCCATATAAAAGACGGGCAGTTTAAAAAGATGTTCCGCCATTCGCGCATAAGCAACGACATCTTCTTCATCTAGTTGCGCTGTCGCACCCGTTAATTGTGCTGCTTTACATGTAGGATTTAGAATACAATAGCCTTCTAAAATAATTTCCTCCCAGTTCATTAAATGACCATACTCACGGAGGGCCTTGTGATGGATTCCGTTAATCCATTCTGTTTTTGCTGCATTCAACACGGTTGGGATAAAATAATAATCAAATCCTGGTGTAACAGATTCAACCGTTGAGATTTCAAGCGCTAATGGAACCGAGTACCGTCTTACGCGGACGAGTAAATCGAGTACATTGTCCAGTGTAATCCCATCTGTCCCCCCGATAATTATCCCATCGGTCCCTGATTCGGCAATCAGTTCAAGGGCTTCATCAGTAATTTCCTTTGCAGGATCTAATTTAAAGGCATGACGCCATGTCGTGTAATCCATTGTCAACCACCTACTCATTTATGTTTGTTTCTATATTATAGCAAAAAAACCGGACGGAATCTTTCCCCGACCGGTACATTTGTTATGAACTTTTTTCATTCTGACGCTTCATCAGGATATAGGCGGTCAAGTATTTTTTCATAACCACCTGAACCGTAGTCTACACAACGACGTACACGAGAAATTGTCGCAGTACTTGCGCCTGTTTCATTTTGAATTGTATCATACGTCTTTTTGACTTTTAACATGTGTGCCACTTCTAATCGCTGTGCGAGTGATTGAATTTCACTGATTGTGCACAGGTCATCAAAAAAAGCATAACATTCTTCTATGTCTTTTAATTCGAGCATCGCTTTGAATAATTGGTCTGTTTGATGTCCACGAATTTTATCTAGTTGCATAATGATCCCTCTCTCTCATTTCATCGTCAAGGGGTATAAGAAACATTAAGCTCTATTCCTGGATTCGTACGAATCATATGAACCCATGTCTTTCCAGGAACAAGTTTTACAGGTAAGCCATCTTCTACAGGTGTTAGCATTCCGTCAATATTTTCCCATTGAATCTCTTTCACAACGCCTGCATGAAAAAGAAGTGCTTTTCCGCCTGCCTCAATATCGATTGCTTGTCTGCCTTCCGCATCAATCGTTTGATGTGGTGCTTCAAAGACAAGAATATTAGAAAGTGCGATTTCTTTATCATTCGCAAAGTCGACTGTCACCTGATCATTAACTGTTTGCTCATACGTCTCTGAGTCTTTATCATACACGTAAGTACTCGTGAAGTTCGGGTCTGAACCGTTCTGCACAATAACTGTCGATGCAATCTCTCCTATTTTAACACTTTCAGTTGATTCATGGAAAGGAATTGCTGGAACTTTATCGATCTCCATGGAGACGTCGGCATCTTCAGCAGCTGTTAATAAACGGTCTCCAGATGTATAAGAGTTATGGGGTGCTTTTCGGTCTGCTGAACGTTTGAAAATCGTTCCGTCAAATTGCATGCCGTTCACCTGGTCAACATAACCCGATTTTAAAAGGGTTAAGGCGTCTGGGCTATAGCCGTGTGCTACATAAAATGCGTCAAATCCTTTAGCAAGATGGATGAACGTGTCTCTTGCACTTCGAACTGGACCAATTTCACTGGGCAATTTACTTTGAAATAGCGCAAGTAACCTTGTTGTATTTCCTTCCGTCAAAATCTCATAGATGATGTCCGCATCACTAATTCCAGATTGAGGCCTTGCAAGCGGATGGTTATTAATCGTCACGAGTACGGGGCGTAACGTGCTTTCCCCTTCACTCAGTTGTCCGGTAAATGGTTCTAAATGCAGTTGGGCTTGTTCTTCTGGCGTTTCAGTTTCATACTCGGCAGAATTCTGGTCGGACTTTCCAATCTCTGGTTTCGGTGTTTTTGTACAAGCCGTGACAAGTAGAAGTGCAATCGTCAATAGAAGTAGCAGACTCATTTTATTTTTCATAGTTTCCCCTATCTTTCTGTAACTGGAATAAGTACTTTGTTTTTTAATACATCAAAAATGCCTACTGGTGTAATTCGAACGTACGGTAAATGTGTAGACTGCAAAAATAAGAATGTATAAATGGCATCTATATGATGATAGCCACGGTCTTTTAACGCTGCTTTAATGGCTAGTTCCTGTTCCATTAGCTTTTCCACTGGTTCTGCAGATAAACCACCGCCAATTGGGAGGGGGAGCGTCGTGATCGTTTTGCCATTTTCAGTAAGAACCATACCGCCACCGATGCGTTTGATTTCATTGAAAGCATCTCGCATTTCTTTTTTATCTTTTCCAATTAAAATAATATCTCCGGTATTTGAATAAGAAGACGCGAATCCTTGTACGCTTGATGCAAAACCTTTAATGATCGTATTCACACGCCACTTTCCTTCACGGTCTACAAGTACAAGAAAACTTTCGTCATGATCATCAGCAAGCCGAACTACTGTTGTATCGATTGAAACTTCGTAAGGTTTTATAATGACGTCATTGACCATTTCAAGGCCAATGGTATCTGGGAAAACCAAATCTGATTCAGTTAACTCGAAAGAAGGTGCAAAATCTTCGACTACAGACCAATCGATTGATGCAAATGGGGTAACTTTCTCTCCATTTCGCGTGAGCCATACACCCTTTGATAATACGTCTGTGGGTACAGGGTTTTGCTCATCCGCTAAAAAGTTTAGTGTCGCATAACGACCTGTCGCAATTACGCCGTGCAAATCTGCCATATCGTAATAGCGTGCTACATTATAAGAGGCCATTAAGTAAGCATCGATAGGCGTAACCCCTGCATCTAGTGCAACTTGAATACATTTGTCCATCACACCGTCGATATAGAAGGAAGGCGTCGAGCCATCTGTCGTCATCATCAGATGGTCAAAAACATCTAATTCTTGTGCAACAATATCCGTTAATAACTGCGGTAAATCTGGACGAATCGATGAATGACGAAGTGTAACCGCAAAGCCGTGAAGCAAACGGTCCTTCACTTCTTCTACTGTCATCGCCTCATGGTCTCCATCCACCCCAAGTAATTTCATCCGTGCCAATGTACGTTCCGAAGCACCTGGGAAATGGCCTTCAATCTTTTTCCCCGCTGTTTTTGCGGATTGTACAGCCGTGACCATAGCTGGATCCCCAAACATCAACCGTGGCCACCCTGTTAGTTCCCCGCCAAGGAGGACGTCAGGTCTAGCCAACCACTCATTCATCGCTTCTTGGTTGAATTTCTTCGATTCGTCTTGCAGAACCGTTTGCGAATCAACACGTGACCACCAATAAAATGAAAAGGGCAATGTATGTAATTCATCTAAAATTTTAAATGCGGTTGGATTATTAAGTGCGACAAACATAAACAAATTATCCGAAATGAACGTCGTCGTCCCTCTTCGGCTCGCATAGTCTGCAAAAGTTTGTGGATGATACAACTGAAAAGGGTGCACATGGGGCTCAATATAACCCGGCACAATTTTCTTACCTGTTGCATCTACGATTTCAGTACCTTCTTTACTTGCAGGCATTTCCACGCCCACATAGATAATTCGATCACCTGCCACCCAAATATTGCCCGTCATCCACTTTTTATAAATCGAATGTAAATACGTTGCATTGGTGATGACTAAATCAGGTGCTTCTTTTCCATTAATCATTTGTAATTGCTTGTTTATTTCACCAGGGTGCCACATCTCATTCGCTCCTCGTATATTATTATTAACTAGTTTTTCACTAGTCTTAAATCTTTGTACCTTTGAGGTACAATGTATTTAATCAGATAGAGGTTGTCGTTTCGCTCCTTGAAGCTATGTCTTCGTTAAAAAGACTGACACCTCTTTCTTTATAGAACTATTCGAATGAGCTGGATGACACATCCGTTGTCGTATATCGAACGAGGTTGGATATCTATAAAGCTGAAGAGGACCCTCATATCTGGTAAATCTTAATTAGGTGGTGCTCGCAATGTTTTACTTAGGTATTGATGTTGGAAAAAGAAACCACGAAGCTGGATTAATTGATGGAACAGGAAAACCCATTGGAAAAACCTTGAGGTTTTCAAATTCAAAAGCAGGTAGTGAGAAACTTCTGGTGTTTTTAAATCAATACGATTTGACACCTGATAACACAACCGTTGGCCTTGAAGCCACGGGGCATTACTGGTTATCTATATTTTCATTTCTCCACAAATTAGACTTTAAAACAACTGTTTTTAATCCACTTCAATCAGATGCTTTACGTCATTTTTATATTCGAAAAACAAAAACCGATACAAAGGATGCTTACCTAATAGCACAAGTTATTCGAATTGATACACCAGATGAGACACCATTCATCGAAGAGGATTTACTTCGTCTTAGGCACTTAGAAAGGCTTCGCTATTCTTTTGTTGATCAAAGTTCTGAATTGAAGAATAAAGTTATTGCATTACTAGATCAAGTCTTTCCGGAATATGAAGAGATTTTTTCTGATGTATTTGGACGTTCTTCAACAGAGCTTCTATTAACTTCACCCTTACCTGAAGATTTGCTAGATGTTGATACGCAAAAATTAGCAGATCTGATAAACCGATTAAGCAAAGGGCGATTTGGCAAATCTAGATCTCTTGATAAAGCGAACCAATTACATGAAAGTGCAAAAAATACCTTTGGCATTGATGTCGCTACAGATGTCTTTAAACTCCAAATTAAACTCTTACTGGAACAGATTAAATTGATCGAATGCCATCTAAAAGAAATAGAAACAATCATGATTGAAATCTCTAATCGTCAAGAACATTACTTAACAACCATTACTGGGATTAGTGATATCACAGCTTGTGTAGTACTCGGTGAAATTGGATCTATTAAGCGATTCGAACGACCTGAACAGCTCGTCGCCTTCGCTGGTTTAGATGCTTCCGTTCATCAATCTGGTGACTTTAACGGAAGCAAAACACGACTATCAAAACGTGGATCACCATACCTTCGTCGAGCTATCTGGCAAGCTGCGTTCGTCGCAAGCTTTCATGATCCTGCACTTTCAGTGCATTATCAAAGACTAAGAAAACGAGGTAAAGCACACGGCACAGCTGTAGGCGCGGTAGCGCGCAAGTTAACACATATCATCTTTGCGATACTTCGGGATCAGAAACCCTACGAACCTAGACCAAACATTGAATAATACCTATTTACTTCCCATTTTAAATTGAAAATTCGAGAAGTTTATTTGGCATGTTCACTTATAAATACCATCATTTCTAAAAAGCAACTACAATTATTTTATTTCCCCACTTGACTTTTTATAGCTGGTCTTTTT
>JARIDM010000287.1 GCA_029263945.1 Sporosarcina sp. | reverse complement strand
AATTAAACAAATATTTGAGCTGGACTGAATACGGTCGGTTACAGTCAGCAATAAAAGTTGGATTACAAATGAATCATTTGTGATCCAACTTTTTATTTTAGGAGGCATTTTAACAACGCGAGACGCTTTTCTACTAGGACACCCTAGGACTAGGGGTCTGTTTCGCTGATAAGTAGTTGGAAAGTGCTAATATCGTTTCCACTGGAGAAGGCAACACCATACAAGACGCAGACCAATGGGAGAAATTAGCACTCGTTCACCAAATCGCAAGCGACGTATAGGATGAGCAAATAAAAAAGGGTAGCGTATGAAATGTTCCTCATGCGCTACCCTTTTCTGTTAAAGACGTATATCGATTGTAGAGCTTTGTTTCATAGTAATCTTGGCCGCTTTGACGCCAACGGATAGAGTGGATTCTTCAAGAGTTCGGTTGTTATAATCTGTTTCTGATTGGTTGACTGCTTCCATCAATAACTCTCCGTATCGCTCTTTTCCATTTTCCATAAACTTGCCAGCCATCGCTTTTCCTTCAAGTAGAATTGCACTTGCTTCACCAGTCGTTTTTGAATTGGCCAGTCGCGCATTCAGTTGTTTGCGATAACTATTAGCTTCTTCTGCTTCTTTTAACATTTCAGCATCTATTCCTCTGACCTGGTCTTTCTCTGCTTCTGTTACATATTCACCCCGTGCAATTTTCTTTGTGATTCGTTCAGCTTCCAACACTTTTTGATAGCGTTCTTCTTCAGCAAGCATTCTCTTCATCTCTTCAATCTCTCTGGAGGCTTTCGAATCAATAGCGTCCCTTTTTGGTTCTTTGTCTTTTATCATAGGTAGCGATACATTTTTCAGTATACTCCCCATAAACGGATTGTTGTTTACTCTCATATGATCTCTCCTATGCTTATCTATCTTATTCTTTAAATCGGTTTTTAGAGGCTTTATCAAATAGGAATTATCTTTTTGTAACTTTTAAAAAATACATCAACCTTTTATATAGTAGAGGCTTGATGTATTTTTCTGGATAGTGAATTTTATTGTTTTAAAGCGCCTTCCGCAGATGGGATATTATTAATATCTAAGGCATTCAACTGACAGAAATGTACGAGGAACGCTTCAACTTCCTTACGCGCTGCATCATCTGATTTGAGGGCCATAATATCTTTTAAAACTTGTGCAGTCCAAATGTTATCGAAATAACGATATTTACCAGAGTTC
Source organism: Sporosarcina sp. (assembly GCA_029263945.1). GTDB lineage: Bacteria > Bacillota > Bacilli > Bacillales_A > Planococcaceae > Sporosarcina. The sequence goes on along the minus strand of JARIDM010000287.1, from coordinate 2,979 downwards.
CAAGATGTTCGTTCTGGATAGTTTTTATTAACATAATAGTTCCAGAATAGCATTTTCTCTGCTTCTTCATCAGATAGTTCAATTCGGTACGATTCATGAGAAGGAACCATTCCGTCTTCTCCAAGGTTCCCTGAGAAGGTTTCATTTACCATATAAAGACCAAGAATTTTTCTTTCTGTCTCAGGTTGGCTGTCCCCTCTTACAGTTAGAAGACCTGCACTGTTGGGTCGTAAGCGAGCGACCCGATTTGGAAATCCTTTGTTTTTTCCACTCTGAACTTTACCCGTATGGACTTGCCAATCGGTAAATACATTTTCTTGCTCTTCTTCATCCAACCAAAATACAATTTGTGAGCTTTCGTGAATTTTATGGTTTTTTAACTTTTCCATACGTTGCTGCTCCAGCAACTGACTCTCTTTTTCTTCTTCACGCTTTTTTTCAAGAATTTCTTCTTCTACCGCTCGTTCCGCAAAAATTTTCTTTAAGTTTTTTGCGGTATTTTCGTTATTTAATGTTATAAAATCGTTAAATGCATCAGGGTAAACGAACTTTTTTATCTGTTCATTAAAATCAACAGTGATGATGGAATCTTCATGTTCCACGATATTGCCTTCACCAAATACTTTATGAGTTATCTCTTCATTAATTAAGTTCACTTATGCACGCTCCCAGTATCATTATTTAAGCACCATTTCACGCCTATTATTTACCAATCGAATTAGCTAAAATACAACAAACTTATTTAACTTTGTAGTAAAGAGATAAGCCTATAACTTCAAAAAAACGCACTCAATTCCTTTCCGAAAGAAATTGTGTACGATTATCGAATGTTGTCTCAATCAACTTATATATAAATCATACCATATAATCAGATATATTGCAATTTAATGTTTGACAAAATCTATTTGTATATCGTATAATATTTGGCTATTTAAAATGAGTTAAAATGGTATGATCTTTCTTCTAGTCTGTATCAAGAACGCCTATTCTAGACATACGATAAAAACGAAGAATTCCTTTGCAAATCAAATGTATAAAGAACCCCATCCGCGTACATCATAACAACATGGAGGTGTCCTTTAGATGAATAAAAACAATAAAAAGACCATGAATGAAAGAAATCATAATCCGCATGACTTATACAATACAAATACAAATACAAACAGCAATAACCAACATGACAACCACAATGCTGAGATTGCTGCTGAATTTGATTCGAAAGTAAAAAATGTAGACAAAAAAGACCAATAACAAATAGTATTCTATAGACTTAAAGCCGCCTCTATGTAAACTGACCCTAATTAGTAAATGTGTTTAATAATTAGGCGTCGATTTACATGTCGGCTTTTTTGTTATCTCTTTTTTAAAATTGCCATTATAAATTCGACTCCTTAACTAGTTCCATTATTCAAAGGAATAAGAGTTTTATCTATCCCCTTTCTTTTTAATCTATTTAAAGATACAATGTTTAATTCCGTTATCAATTCTTTAATTCAAACTTTAGTTTAAAAACATGTCATCCAAATGGGTAACCATTTTCGGATTTTTTAACGTGTGTCTGTCGATACGATTAAATGATACGCGGTGAATTCCCATAGAAATTCAATTACTAAAACCGCATGCGCAATTTATGTTTTTTCATAAAAGTGGCAGGATTTCAAAAAGTTCTATCCGTCGCCCAATCTTCATTGATTGTCAGAATAACTCAATAAACAAATGTAGCACTTACTTTTCAAGGAGGTAATTTTTTGAATAAATACGGTTCAAAAACAGACAGACCCGTACTCTTCATTAGTGGTGGCTTGCTCATCGCTTTTGTCATTGCATCATTTATCAATATGGATTTTGTCTCAAATATGGTTAATGTATCATTTGACTTTGCAGTTCAATACTTCGGTGCTTTTTGGCAAGTTTTGCTGCTCGGTACGTTTTTAATCGCACTTTTCCTAGGATTCTCAAAATACGGAAATATTCGTCTAGGTGGTATGGACAAGCCGGAGATCAATTACTTTAAGTGGCTTGCCATGATTATGACAACGCTACTTGCGGGCGGTGGCGTCTTCTGGGCTGCTGCTGAACCAATGTTCCACTTCATGGACAGTCCGCCTATTTTTGCAGGTAAAGGCATCGTGTCGGGTACAGAAAGTGCTGTTATTCCAGCATTTGCACAGTCATTCTTACATTGGGGCTTCCTGGCATGGTCTATCCTCGGTACGTTAGGAACAATTGTTTTGATGTACGCACATTATCAAAAAGGAATGCCATTAAAGCCGCGCACATTGCTGTACCCGTTGCTTGGTGAAAAAATCATGAAAAACAGTGCATTAGGAACGATTATCGATGCATCTGCAATTATTGCAGTTGCGGCGGGCACGATTGGTCCTATTGGCTTTCTAGGTTTACAAGCTGCCTATGGATTGGAAGCATTATACGGTGTTCCGAATAACTTGTTTACACAAGTATCGATCATCATTGCTGTCGTCGCAATCGCGACAATATCTGCGGTGACAGGGTTACGTAAAGGAATTCAATTTCTAAGCAATTTAAATATCCTGATTACCCTTATTTTAATGGTTGCGATTTTAGTATTAGGGCCTGGTGGCTTTATCGTAGATACGTTCCTCGCAGCAACTGGATTTCATCTTCAAGAATTTCTAACAATGAGTACGTTCCGTGGAGATTCAGCTTGGTTAGGTGCTTGGACAATTTTCTTCTGGGGTTGGTTCCTAGGATATGGTCCAATGATGGCGATCTTTATCGCAACAATTACACGCGGACGTACAATTCGGGAGTTAGTTTTGGCAGTATCGATTACGGCACCAGCTGTAACTGCATTTTGGTTTACAGTTGTAGGCGGTACAGGTATGTTCTACGAGCTCGCGCAACCCGGCGTTGTCTCAGATGCCTTGAATGCTTCTGGGATGCCAGCCGCAATGGTGGCCATTACCCAGCAGTTGCCGCTTAGCTATCTAATTGCAC
>JARIDM010000278.1 GCA_029263945.1 Sporosarcina sp. | reverse complement strand
GCACAAACCCCATTTGAATTATTTCAAGACATAAAAATCCCTGGAATCATTGAAATTAATGCCAGAGAACGTTTTTTAATATATAGATTTAAAGGATAAGTCTACTTGAAAACCTCTACCTATGTGTAGAGGTTTTTTTACTGCTGAAAAATGTTAACTTTCACCTCTATGCTTTAGGAGACATGGGGAATCATACGTGTGATTTTAGCATACGATAGAAAAACCATGCCCTGATTGGAGGGGAAATGTTGGATATCTTAAATGAAGTAAAGAACTTTCGCGAAGAAGAAGACAGTTTGAAGTGGGAAGGTACTTTCGAGGCGTATTTGAACATTTTGAAAGACAGAAAAGAAGTTGCGCAAACGTCACATTCCCGTGTATTTGAAATGATTAAAAGTGCTGGTTTAACAGAAGAAAATGGAGAGAAGACGTACCATTTCTTTGGGGACGAAATATTTGGATTGGAAGATTCGATCAAAAGATTAGTGGAGGAATACTTTCATCCTGCTGCTAAAAGGCTCGACGTTCGAAAAAGAATTCTGCTATTAATGGGACCTGTAAGTGGCGGGAAGTCGACAATTGTTATGTTACTTAAACGAGGGATAGAGGCCTATACAAAAACAGATGCAGGTGCTGTTTATGCAATAAAAGGATGCCCGATGCACGAAGACCCTTTACACCTCATACCTACTCATTTAAGGGAGGATTTTTCTGAACACTATGGCATTCGAATTGAAGGTAGTTTATCACCATTAAACACAATGCGCTTGGAGAAAGAATACAAGGGACGTATAGAAGATGTAGTTGTAGAAAGAATCTTTTTTTCGGAAGACAAACGTGTAGGAATTGGTACGTTTACCCCGTCTGACCCAAAATCACAAGACATCGCTGATTTAACTGGTAGTATAGATTTTTCGACAATTGCTGAATATGGCTCAGAGTCTGATCCGCGCGCGTATCGTTTTGACGGGGAGTTTAATAAGGCGAATCGAGGCATTATGGAATTTCAGGAGATATTGAAACTAGATGAGAAATTTTTATGGCATTTACTTTCATTGACACAAGAAGGTAATTTTAAAGCGGGAAGATTTGCATTAATCAGCGCGGATGAGTTAATTATCGCACATACAAACGAAACAGAATACCGCTCCTTTGTTTCCAATAAAAAGAATGAGGCTTTACATTCTAGAATTATTGTCATGCCAATTCCATACAATTTGAAGGTAAGTGAAGAAGAGCGTATTTATAAAAAAATGATACGAGAAAGTGATATGTCACATGTTCATGTGGCGCCTCATGCCCTTCGTGTAGCAGCGATTTTCTCGGTGCTAACAAGACTCGAAGATTCAAAAAAACAAGGGATTGATATTGTAAAAAAAATGCGTTTGTACGACGGTGAAAGTTTGGATGGGCTTAACAAAGTAAATGTTGCTGAATTGAAAACAGAATTTCCGAACGAAGGAATGGCAGGAATCGATCCAAGGTATGTCATCAATCGAATTTCCTCTGCAATTATTCGGAAAGAAGTGCCTGCCATTAATGCCCTAGACGTACTCAGAGCGATAAAAGAAGGCTTAGACCAACATGCTTCAATCTCTAAAGAAGACAAAGAAAAGTACATGAATTATATTTCCATTGCTCGAAAAGAATATGATGAGATTGCAAAAAAAGAAGTACAAAAAGCTTTTGTTTATTCGTACGAAGAGTCGGCTAAATCGTTAATGGAAAATTACCTTGATAATGTAGAAGCTTTTTGCAACCAACGTAAATTGCGTGATCCGTTGACAGATGAAGCATTAGGGCCTGATGAAAAGTTAATGCGTTCCATTGAAGAACAAATTGGGGTTTCTGAAAATGCAAAAAAAGCTTTCAGAGAAGAAATTTTAATCCGTATTTCTGCGTATGCTCGAAAAGGAAAGCGTTTTGACTATAGCTCTCATGACCGTCTACGCGAAGCGATTCAAAAGAAATTGTTTGGCGATCTAAAGGATGTTGTTAAAATCACAACTTCATCTACGAGGCCTGATGAAATGCAACTCAAGAAGATTAATGAAGTTGTGGCTAGGTTAATAGATGAACATGGCTATAATTCAACCTCGGCCAATGAATTACTTCGTTATGTAGGCAGTTTGTTAAATCGTTAAAAAATGAGCATTCGATGTGTGCATTTTCACGGAGTGCCAGTTATTATGCCGATTTCATTTAAAGCGAAGACTGGCATTCCTTTTTACTAAAAGAACAAAAACTAAAGTGGGGATGAGAATGACTAAAGAAAATGATGAACAATTTGTCGTCTCAAAGGAAAATTGGTCTTTACATCGTAAAGGATACCAAGATCAAAAACGTCACCATGACAAAGTAAAAGAAGCCATCGAAAGTAACTTGTCAGATCTGATTAGTGAAGAAAGTATTGTTATGTCAAATGGTCAAGACGTAATTAAAGTACCTATCCGTTCATTAGATGAATATAAAATTCGGTACAATGCAGATGATTCAAGTCATGTAGGACAAGGAGATGGCAACAGCGAGGTCGGGGATGTTGTCGCAAAAAGTGGTGAACAAAACACAGGTACTGGTCAAGGTAGAAAAGCTGGAGAGCAGCCAGGGGAGGACTATTACGAAGCAGAAGTATCGATGGTTGAGTTAGAAGAGGTTCTTTTCAAAGAGTTGGCGTTACCTCAACTTAAACGTAAAGACCAAGCAGATACGATGACAGAAGATATCGCATTTAATGATATTCGTAAAAAAGGTTTAATGGGTAATATCGATAAGAAACAGACAATCTTAACGGCAATTAAAAGAAATGCAAGGAAGGGTAAAGCTTCAATCGCGCCATTTCATCAGGATGACCTACGTTTTAAAACTTGGGAGGCGATTGAAAAACCAACGTCAAAAGCGGTTGTGATTGCAATGATGGATACAAGTGGTTCGATGGGAACGTTTGAAAAGTATATCGCAAGAAGTTTTTTCTTTTGGATGACCAAATTTTTACGTTCAAAATATGAAACGGTCGACATTGTGTTTATTGCCCACCAAACCGAAGCGCAAGTGGTAACAGAAGAAGCCTTTTTTTCAAAAGGAGAGAGTGGGGGCACAAAGTGTTCTTCCGCTTACGCCAAAGCATTAGAATTAATCGACCAAACGTTTCCGCCAACTCATTTTAATATTTATCCTTTCCATATTTCAGATGGAGAGAATATATCTTCTGATAACGTGACATGCATCGAACTTGTTAATGAACTAATGGCTGTGTCTACAATGTTCGGTTATGGTGAAGTGAATGCCTATAGTCGGTACTCCACCCTTATGTCGGCTTATAATAAAATTGATAACCCGAAATTTAGACACTATGTTATAAAAGAAAAATCGGGCGTTTACCATGCATTGAAAAGCTTCTTTCGCGCAGAACTCGCATCTGAATAAAGGGAGGGGTTCGATTGCCAACAGAAAAATCACTTCAATTTGCGATTGATGAAATTACAGAAATTGCTACTGGATTTGGCTTGGATTTTTATCCGATGCGCTATGAAATTTGCCCTGCTGATATTATCTATACATTCGGTGCCTATGGAATGCCTACGCGTTTTACACATTGGAGTTTTGGCAAGCAATTTCATAAGATGAAACTTCAATACGATTTTGGGCTTAGCAAAATCTATGAACTCGTCATAAATTCTAACCCCTGTTATGCTTTTTTACTGGACACAAATAGCTTGATCCAAAACAAATTAATTGTCGCGCATGTGTTGGCGCATTGTGACTTTTTTAAAAACAATCAACGTTTTTCAAATACACGACGCGACATGGTAGAGAGTATGACGGCCACTGCTGAGCGAGTTGCAAATTATGAGAAGCTTTATGGTAAAGATGAAGTGGAACGATTTCTAGACGCTGTATTAGCGATTCAGGAGCATGTTGACCCTTCAAGTGTGCAGAAGAGAGAACCTAAAGAAGTTTTGGATAGAAATCAACGTCCGAAGCGGTTGAATTATGATGATTTGTGGGCATTAGACAATCCACAAACAAAACATTTAGAAGTCAAAAGTAAGCAACGCTTTCCGTTAGAAAAAGAGAAGGATCTTTTGTTGTTTATCGAGCAGCATAGTCATTATCTGAAACCATGGCAACGAGATATTTTAACAATGATGCGTGAAGAAATGCTCTATTTTTGGCCCCAACTAGAAACGAAAATTATGAATGAAGGTTGGGCATCCTATTGGCATCAGCGTATTCTTAGAGAGATGGATTTAACAACAGATGAAACAATCGATTTTGCAAAACTAAATGCAGATGTACTTGCGCCGTCTAAAACGTCAATCAATCCTTATTATTTAGGTGTGAAAATATTTGAGGACATTGAAAAACGTTATAATCATCCTTCTGGGGAGATGCAAGCGTTGGGTGTTCGACCAAATTCAGGACGAGAAAAAATATTTGAAGTGAGAGAAGTTGAATCAGATATTTCGTTTATCCGTAATTATTTAACGAAAGAATTGGTCATACAAGAAGATTTGTACGTATTTAAAAAGCAGGGAAGTCACTATCGTATTACGGATAAGGATTTTGAAAATATTCGGGATCAGCTCGTTTCACAGCGCGTCAACGGTGGGTTTCCTTATTTAGTCGTAGAAGATGGGGATTACTTATTAAGTGGAGAATTGTATATCAAGCACCAATATGAAAATACCGAATTAGACGTCCCTTATTTAGAACACGTTCTGCCCTATCTCCATCAGTTATGGGGGCGTATCGTTCACTTAGAAACGTTAGTAAAAGGGAAGCGCGTGATTTTTTCTTACGACGGAAAGAAAGTGTCTCGTTATTATGTAAGTGAATGAGTGAGGTCATTCCTATTATTGGATGCTAGAGATCGTCAATATTCGTGAGCGATGCACGAATGTTGGCTGAATCTAGCATCTTCATTTTATGCTTAAAAAAAGAGGGGCAGAATGTGTTACAATTATAGGAATGTTTCATTAGTAAATATAGGGTAATGATAGGAACAGGAGGAATTTTAATGAAGCCAAAAGTTTATGCAGCAATGACTATTTCTAAAGAAGTTGAGAACTTTTTAAGTGAACATTGCGAACTTCGTATGTGGCGTGAAGGTGGAAGAGTTCCCGATGAAGTTCTGTTCGAAGAGATTTCAAATGTAGAAGGTCTTTATACATCCGGAAGTGCGTCAAGCCAAATAGATGAAGCGCTCCTGGAACGCGCGCCTCATTTGAAAGTTGTGAGTAACGTATCAGTCGGTTACAATAATTTCGATATTGAGGCCCTTCGTAAAAGGAATGTAATAGGTACACATACCCCACATGTATTGAATGAAACCGTAGCAGATTTAGCTTTTGGGCTCATCTTATCTACGGCGAGACGTATCGTTGAATTGGACCGGTTTGTAAAGGATGGAAAGTGGCTTTCAACGACAGAATACAGTGATACATTTGGACAAGATGTACATAAGCGTACGTTAGGTATTATTGGCATGGGGCGTATCGGAGAAGCCATTGCGAAAAGGGCAAGATTTGGTTTTGATATGGATATTCTTTATCATAACCGAAGCCGTAAACCAGAAGCAGAAGCTCACTATGACGCACAGTATTGCGAACTAGACGTTCTGTTATCAAAAGCTGATTTTGTGCTCTTGATGACACCTCTTACGCCACAAACTTATCAGCTAATGGGTAAAGAACAATTTAAGTTAATGAAAAAGTCCGCAATTTTTATCAACGTTTCACGCGGTCAAACGATAGATGAACAAGCATTAATCGAGGCATTGGAAACAGGTGAGATTTACGGTGCAGGCCTTGATGTTTTTGAGCAAGAACCAATCGATCCAAGCAATCCGTTGCTTCAAATGTCTACAGTAGTAACTGTTCCACATATTGGTTCAGCTACAGCGAAGACAGAAGCGGCGATGGCGATGCGTGCAGCTGAAAACTTAGTCGCAGTTTTAACAGGTAAAGATCCGTTAGACCCTGTCTATAAATAAAGGCACGACTTCTGTCTCAGGTTACTGGCACATTCTAACGTACTGATTCGACAGAAAAGAACAACATACAATTGGGAAATTGTATTGATATTTTGGAAAAGGAGTTATCATGTGAATGGACGTTCCTATATTGTATGAAGATAACCACTTACTGGTTGTTGAAAAACCAGTGAATATCCCTGTCCAAGAAGACAGTAGTGGGGATAAAGATTTATTGAACTTATTGAAAGAAGACATTAAAATTCGTTATGAAAAACCAGGGAATGTTTACTTAGGACTTGTACATCGTTTAGACCGTCCAGTTGGCGGTGCAATGGTGTTTGCTAAAACATCAAAGGCAGCATCTCGATTATCAGACGTTATCCGTAAAGATGAAATAACGCGTAGTTACTTAGCTATTGTAAGAGGCATCCCAAAAAAGAAAAAGGGTACACTAGAACATTATTTAGTTAAAGACACAAAAAAAAATAAAGTGTCCGTTGTGGCAGCGAGTCAAAAAGGGGCAAAAAAAGCAATTCTAGATTATGAGGTAATCAGTAGTGAAGAAGGGATGAGCCTTCTATCTGTGAGGTTACACACAGGTCGCTCACACCAAATTCGTGTGCAATTATCCGCGTTAGGGTATCCCTTATATGGCGATCAAAAGTATGGTCAGCAAGTGAACAAAGCAGGACAACAAATTGCATTATGGGCGAATGCCCTCGAATTCCCACATCCAACGACGAAAGAACTCATCGGCGTTCATTCCTTACCTAAAAATGAATACCCATGGAGTTTATGGCCATGTTACGTAAAATAACTCAATTTCATATTTACTTTAAAAATTAAAATGCATGTACAACTAAAAAGAAAACCGTTTGTTTGTTCGATGATTTTAATGGAATATCTGTTGATATAAAAGAATGAAATTGACTGAAGTAACTAAGTTTTTTAAAACAAAGGATAGTGACGAGTTAGCTGTTATACTATAATATGGAAACAACAGAAAGAATCTAGGAGGCAAACAATGAATTTATTACAAGTTAGAAAAGGCCAATTTGTTTATTATAAGAATGAGTTACATAAAGTATACTCTGTTCGTCCGCTTTCAAGATTATCCGTGTTAATGTATCGAATAAAAGATATGGAACAAGTAACTTGTAAGGCAGAAGAAATTACGTTGTATAAACCAAAACATATGGATGCATTTATGTTATTAGGCACACGGTATACGGTGAGGAAAGATGTCGTCGCTGAGGTGGATGGGTATATACTCATTACCAATCCGGATCCTGGTCACTTAAATCATTATTCGTTAAACGAGTTTGAAAAAGTAGCAAATTTACTCGATGACAAAATTCATACGACACTTCATAACATGGTTAAACCAAAAGAGTACTTAACAATGGTGCCAGGTGTAGATGCTGGTGCGAACGAGATTGACTACTTTAATTATGAAATTGTCACACAAGAACAATTAGAGGCAGATCAAAAGCTAGTAGAAGAGGCAGAAAAAGAAGCTGCAATTACGCCGTCTGTAGGTGATATTTACATTAACTTCGATAATGGGGTCAAAGCAATGATTGTTGCTGTAATTGACGATGAAGTTGTGCTTGGACACGGAGAGCGAATGAAAAGTAGTGAATTAGTTGAATCGGATAGCTGGAATTTAATTTATGTAACAGATGAAGAAGACTTTTAAGTAAAGGTTTATATAAGGATTGTTGCAACGTTGACCAAGCCTGGTCTTCTTGCAACAATTTTTTTTGGATTTTAAAGACGGAAAGAAGTTTATTTGTTAGAATGATTAAGTTAGGAAAGAGGAGGTTTTATAGTTGATACGTAAATTTAAAAAATCTATTGCATTTGAATATATACAAATTATTATAGGGGCTTCTTTAGTAGGCTTGGCTTATAATATCTTTTATTTACCGGCACGCCTTGCTGCAGGTGGTGTTTCGGGGATTAGTACAATCATGTATGAACTTTTCGCATTTCAACCTGCTTTCGTCCAATGGATTATAAACGTTCCATTACTCATATTAGGTGTTGTATTTATAGGGAAAGAATTTAGTGCAAAAACAATTGTCGGAACTTTATTTCTTCCTTTAGTGATTTGGCTGACTTCAGATATGTCTCTTTCGGTAGAAAATCCACTGTTGAGTGCAATTTATGGAGGGATTGTCCTCGGTGTTGGGTTAGGCATTGTTTACCGTGTAAATGGGTCAACGGGTGGAACCACTTTAATCGCACAAGTACTGAAGAAATTTACAGGGTTATCGAGTGGGTTTTCACAACTCTTTGTTGATGGATTTGTTGTTGTAACTTCTGCATTTGTATTCGACTTTGAACTTGCACTTTATGCCTTAATGTCTATTTATGTATCTAGTAAAGTAATAGACTTTGTTCAATTACAAGCATCTCCAACAAAGTTAATCCTTATCATTACGGATAAGGAAGCGAGGATCCAATCGCTTATTCATACGGAGCTCAATCGAGGGTTAACAAAAGTAAAGACGTTAGGCGGTTATTCGAACGAAGAAAAGACGATGATTTTATGTGTCGTTGAACAATCAGAAGCTGTTTATTTCAAAAGGTTACTGCAACAAGAAGAGCCAGATTCATTTGTTATTTTCTTGAATGCCTCTGAAATTTTAGGGCGTGGCTTTTCAAGAGCACAATTTGATCGTAGCTAAATCCATCAGAAAAACCCAGTGTCTGGTTAAGGACACTGGGTTTTTCTGATTAATGGTCGTCTAAATCGTTACTTTGCGTCTTGTGATTATTTAATTCTTCTTGTGCTTCTTTTTTTATGTTGGCAATATCATTTTCAGCTTTCTTCAGTGCATCTTCAGCATTTTTAGCCCAGTCTACATTTTTTTTATCCTGATTCGGTGGTTGTTGCTTATTCATATATGTGTCTCCCTTCAATATTTTCTTATTTTTATTTTTCCCTAAACGAAGGTTTTTAAACTAAGAAAAACAGGAGAGGTAAATAAGCCACCTGACATCAGAATATATTTAAGCGCTAAGGGGGCGCTGTTTTATATTTTAAAGTATGCATGAATAATCATTTTAAAGGTGTCTTCTGAAAGATCCAGATGTGCAATAGGCGTATTTTTAATAAGCTGTTGTGTGTTGCTGTCATCGAAGTCAAAAGATCTTATTAAATAAGGATTAATGACAGCGATCATCTCATTAACACGTTGTTCATCAGGTGTTAAGTCAATGGAGTCATCGTGACTGACAATTTGCAACTGGTGAAAGTCGAGCGCTTCTTGAATTAATGCCAAACTGTTTACGTTTTTTATAGGATTAGGATTTGTAATGTTATAAATCGTTTGTGGCTTAGCTTTGTGTGCTGCAAGCGCTAAGATGTCTGCAACATAATTAACAGGAACAACGTTTGAAGTTGAATGTTGACTCCCAACCAATCGATAAATTTTATCGGATGTGTTGGCTTGTCTTGAAATCCGTTTTTTAAAGACATCAAGTGCACGCATAAATCCGTAAAGAGTGAATTCTGAATCCGCTTCACCTGTATTGGAATCGCCCACAATGATTGAGGGACGGAAAATAGAAACGTCGAAGTCATCTTTATAAGAAAAAGCGAGATGTTCTGATTTTATTTTGCTATCTTCGTAAGGATTATGGCCACATACTTCTGGAGGATAAAGTTCTTCTATACCATAAGCATGCTTGCCCATCGTATAAGCTGTACTGACGTAAATAAACTTAGAAACCGCTAGTTTTTTAGCAAGTTCCAACGCATGTTGTGTTCCCCCGTAGTTAATGGCAAATAGTTCATCTCGTAGGTCTTCGTCAAATTTAACAAGTGCTGCAAGGTGATAAAAGAGCTCAACTTGTCCAGATAATTCATCGAGGTCTGCAGAAGAAAGTCCACAATTGGGTAGCGTAATATCACCATGAAAAAGTTTAATACGGTTTTCTGCTCCACTAGGTAAGTGATCCACTAACTTTTCCGCTTTTTTCATATCACGCACAAGAACGAATAATGTATGGTTTGTTGTTTCCAGAAGATTTGTTAACAATTTGCCACCTAAAAACCCTGTAGATCCAGTTAAAAAAATAGACAATCTAAATCCCTCCGTAAGTTGTATATGACTACGATCCATTTACTATTGTTGATTATCGCATAAATGGACACCAGAGTGTCAAACATATCCCTTTTAAAAAATGGGTTGTGTATTACATAGCGCTCTATCGTTGCTTATGATAAAATTAAAGGTGCTTTTAAAATTATAGAAATGAGTGACAATATATGACAGTTGGAAACGAAGACTTCGTCCCAATTTTACTTGGTTCAGATATGAACGCATATGGAATGGCACGTTCTTTCCATGAAGAGTATGGCATTCAATCATTGGTACTAGGACGTGCTGCACTTAGTGCAACTTCACATAGTAAAATCTTACAACTTCGTGAGATCCCAAATTTAAATGAGCAAGATGTATTTTTACCTGCAATCTTAAAAGTTGCCGAAGAATTTAAAGGACGAAAGTTACTTCTTCTTGCGTGCGGAGATGACTATGCGAAACTAATTATTAACAATAAACCGGCCTTAACGCCATACTTTTCAATCCCATATATCGATCAGGTATTAATGGATCGTCTTTTATTAAAAGAAAATTTTTATGACATCTGTGAACAATACAGCTTTTCGTATCCGAAGACTGCGTTATGTACTGTAGAAAACAAAGATACTTTTGAAATGGATTTTATCTATCCAATTATTATTAAGGCATCCAATTCAGTAGCCTATTGGAACTGTTCATTCCCAGGTAAAAAGAAGGTTTTTGTTGCACATGATGAAGCTGAAAAAAATGCGATCATCGATGCGATTTATAACTCTTCCTACCAAGATAACTTAACAATACAAGAGTTTATCCCGGGTGATGATTCCTTTATGCGCGTTCTCAATGCTTATGTTGGAAAAGATGGGAAAGTTAAACTTATGTCGCTTGGGAATCCGATTCTAGAGGAGCATTCTCCAGAAGGTATCGGTAGTTATGCAGCGATTATTAATACATTCGATGAAGCATTACTTGATAAGGTTCGGCATTTCTTGGAAGATATTGGTTATACTGGATTTGCGAATTTTGATATGAAGTATGATGAGCGAGACGGAGAATATAAGCTATTTGAAATTAATTTGCGAAATGGTCGGAGTAGCTATTATGTCTCTGCAAGTGGGCATAATTTAATGAAATATGTAACGGATGATCATATATATGATCAGTCGATAGAGCTTACTTATGCGAAGGACAAGCATTTGTGGTTAATCATTCCGAAAGGCGTACTCTTTAAATATGCGCAGAATGATCGGTTGAAAAAAGAAGCGAAAGAATTAATCGCCAATGGTCAATGGACCAATTCGCTCTTTTATAGTAAAGATTTTAATATCATTCGTTGGGTGAAATTAAAGCTAAACAATTTAAATTACTATAGAAAATACAAAAAATACTTTAATAACAAAGGTCTGTCTTAAGTGATGAAAAAGAAAACATTAGGAATCATTGGCGGCGTTGGACCGCTTGCAACGATGTTTATCGGGGAGATGATTGTCCGATTAACAGCAGCAGAAAGAGACCAAGAGCATATTAATATGCTCATTACAAATAATACGAATATACCAGATCGAACGGCTTTCATTTTAGGTGAAAGTCAGGAGAATCCAGTACCAGTAATCCTTTCTGATGCGCATAAGCTTGAAAAAATGGGTGCGGAAATACTGATTATTCCATGTAATACAGCACATTCATTTTATGATGAAATACAAGATGGAACCACCCTTCCAGTCATCGATATGGTATATGAAACTGCAAAGCGTGCGAAAGAAAAAGGTGCGCATCGCGTCGGTATACTAGGGACGAGTGGAACGATATCTACAGGAATTTACCAGGCAGCTTGTAAACAATTCGATTTGCAGCCTGTTTTGCCAAACGAGCGTATTCAATCGATTGTGATGTCTCTGATTTATGACGATGTGAAAGCAGGACATCCTGCAGACCCAAAGAAGTGGTCTACAATTAGTCTTGCAATGGAAGAAGCGGGATGCGATGAGCTCATTCTCGGTTGTACCGAACTATCGATTGTCAGAAAAGAACTTGAACTCACCAATTGTATCGACTCCCTTTATGTACTTGCTGAAACAGCAATAGAGCGCTGCGGTTATCAATTAAAGTAATGAATGGACATCTGGTCATGTGTCATGGCCAGATGTCTTTTCATTTAAAGTATATAGAGAGAAGCGCGCTGTGATACACTGATAGGAACAGATAGAAAGTGGGGATAAAAAATGTCTTTCGTGGAAAAAATGGATGACTTGTATAAGGCTAAATGGACGTTTGACAATCCGATGCCGATTCAGGAAAAAATGATTCCTGAAATGCTAAAAGGAAATGATATTGTCGCGCAATCTCCGACGGGTACAGGAAAAACGCTTGCTTATGTCTTGCCTTTATTACATTTGGTAGATGGTAGTAAAAAACAAACGCAAGCACTTGTTATTGCCCCCTCCCAAGAACTGGCCATTCAAATTACAGAAGTTATTCGGGAATTTGTTGCTGGTACACCAATTACCGTGACACAACTCATCGGCGGAGCGAATGTTAAACGACAACATGAGCGTTTAAAAAAGAAACCAACAATTGTTGTTGGAACGCCTGGTAGATTAGCGGAATTAATTCAAAGTAAGAAACTTAAAATTTTCCACATTCAGCACAT
>JARIDM010000271.1 GCA_029263945.1 Sporosarcina sp. | reverse complement strand
TCAAAGCCAATTAATAAACTACGTGCGGAGATGTCATTGCAATGTGATCGATTGGCAGAGCAACCTACATCCATCTATCAATTATCAATTCCCACAGGTGGTGGGAAAACGCTTGCCAGTTTACGGTACGCTTTAAAGCATGCGGAAAGAATGGGAAAGGATCGTATTATTTATGTAGTGCCTTATACGACGATACTGGAGCAAAATGCAGATGCAGTCCGTCATACGATTAAAAATAACGACCAGGTACTAGAACATCATTCAAATGTTATAGACGATCATGCACATGAAGATGAGACAGACTTTTACCGAGAAAAATATCTAAAGAAAATGCAGCTTGCCCGTGATAACTGGGAGCACCCAATCATTTTTACAACGATGGTTCAATTTTTGGACATTTTTTACGCGAAAGGGACGCGTAAGTCGCGTAGGTTACACAACTTAACCAATGCAGTTGTAATTTTCGATGAAGTGCAATCTGTTCCAGTAAAGCATATCCCTTTATTTAATAACGCAGTGAATTTTTTGCATCATTTTGGAAAAAGTAGCATTATTCTTTGCACAGCAACGCAGCCAACACTAACAAAAACCGATTATCCATTAATGATGAATCAGAATTCGGAAATGGTACAAAATCTACCAGGCATTGTAAAAGCGTTTGAGCGTGTATCTATCATAAGCAAAATAGGGAACGAGGGCTGGGATGCTGAAGAGATTGGTCGTTTTACATTGGTTGAATTAAAAGAGAGACAGTCTATCCTAATTATTTTAAATACGAAAAAAGCAGTATTAAATGTTTATCAGCAATTGAAAGAAACACCTAATTGTTCCGTTTACCATTTAAGTACATCGATGTGTCCACGACATCGTAAGGACATATTAAAAGAAGTGAAAGAAAAACTTGGGAAAGAAAAAGTGATTTGCATAAGTACGCAGTTGATAGAAGCCGGCGTAGATATTAGTTTTGAATGTGTAATTCGCTCCCTAGCTGGATTAGATTCTATTGCGCAAGCGGCTGGTCGTTGTAATCGACATGCTGAGAGTGAAAAAGGAATTGTTTACGTAATTCGTGCTAAAGACGAGGCTTTATCAAAACTACCAGAAATTTCACTAGGTCAAGAGGTAACGGAAGAAGATGTGCTAAGTCGTATTGAATTAGCCATGGATTTACTAAGTCCGCGGGCAATTCAAACATACTTTGATTTTTATTTAACAAAAGCAGGTCGAAAGATTAGAATGACAGATCGCAAACTTAATGTTGAACTTATTGAGCTGTTGAACCATTGTCAAAAGTATATAGGCGCAATTCCAAATGATAGTCAAAAAACGTTAATGACTTCAATGTTCAAGACGTTAGAAACTCATTTCGAAGTGATTGAAGCACCTACAACGGCAGTATTGGTTCCATATGGTGAAGGGGAAGCGTTAATTAATAACTTAAATGAAGATATTCAAGATTATGACAAACTTAATGATTATTTAAAACAAGCCCAGCAATTCAGTGTGAATGTATATCGCCATACCCTACACGATTTGGAGGCAGAAGGGTTACTTGTCTCATTATATAATGATTCTATCTATGCCTTAAAAGACGGGGGATATCATGATGAATATGGTTTAGAAGTAGAAGGTGAAGGGGAATTAGGTAAGTTAATTTTTTGAAGGAGGTGAAGGGCTATGAGAAATCAAATTGAATTTGTTGTACACGGTAAGTATGGTCTTTTTACAGACCCTATTACTAAGATTGGTGGGGAGAAGTTTACTTATCAGATTCCGACTTATCAAGCATTGAAAGGCATCGTGGAATCAATTTACTGGAAGCCGACTTTAATTTGGTATATCGATGAAGTCAGGGTCATGAATGCAATCCAAACAGAAGTGAAAGGCTTACGACCAACAAAGTATCATGATTCTAAAAATGATCTTGCCTATTATACGTATTTGCGAAAACCAGTGTATCAAGTGCGTGCCCATTTTGAGTTTAACGAACATCGTGAGGATCTTACCTACGATCGAAATGAAAATAAACATCACAATATTGCAAAGCGTTCTGTAAAACGTGGGGGCCGCCGTGATATTTTTTTAGGGAATCGAGAATGCCAAGGGTATGTAGAGGCTTGTGCGTTTGGAAGTGGAGAGAGTTTTTATGATACGTACGGCGAAATTGGTTTTGGTCCGATGTTTCATGGATTTAACTATCCAGATGAAACAGGAAAAAATGAACTCGAAGCAAGAATATGGACGCCTGTTATGAAAAATGGAATTATCCATTTCGATCGTCCCGAAGATTGCATGCTTGTAAAACCAATCAAAGAAAAAGAAGCCAAAATATTTGTACCTGGTGAGAATTTCAAATCAGTAGAAGAAGAGTATAGTGAAATATTTCCAGGGGAGGTGAAAAAATGAGTTGGATGAAGCGATTATATGATGTATATGAAAACAATAGTCAGCAAGTGGGTGAATTTGCATCACGTGGGGAAGGACAAAGATTTACGCTACTGCCAGTCTCTCATGTGACGCAAAGTGCACAAATTGAAGTGACTTTGGATCGTGAAGGGAACTTTTATCAAGCATCGGTAATTCCGAAAGATGAAGCACGTACAATCGTTCCAGCGACACTAGATTCTGCAAATCGTGCAGGGTCAAAAGTTGCCGCGCATTTCCTGCATGATAAATTATTTTATGTTGCAGGAGACTATTTAAAATACGGTGGGGAAACGAAGCGCTCAGACAATTACTCTCAATATATTAGTCAGATGAAGGACTGGGCGACAGATGAAGTAACCCATCCAAAAGTAGAACTTATTTATAATTACGTTAAAAAAGGAACGCCAATTGAAGACCTTGTCGCTGAAAAGGTATTATTCGTAGATGAGCATAACAAGCTTATTGAAAAATGGACCAGGGAAGATGATAAGAAGTACGATATAGAGAAACCAGATATTTACAAGGTTGTAACAGGTAATAGTAGTGAGGCGCTTGTACGTTTTAAGATTTTAAGCAATGCACCTGGAGATCCTGTAGTTTGGGAAGATAAGGAACTATTTAAAGTGTTTCAGCAATACCTTGATCGTAAAATGGACGTGGAATCAACGGTTGGACTTTGTTATGCAACTGGTCAAATGCTTCCCTTAACAGAGCGACATGGATCACGTCTAAGAAATGCAGGTGATATGTCAAAGCTTATTTCTTCAAATGACAATAAAGGTTTTACATATCGTGGTCGTTTTAATAATTCTAACGAGGCAGTACAAATAGGTTACGATGTCTCACAAAAGGCGCATAATGCATTGCGTTGGCTTATTCAACGCCAAGGGTATCGTTCTGATACACGAAATTTTATTACATTTGGTGTGGAAAAACCGGCTGTTGTCCAACCATTTCAAGGAACGCGTGATTTATACGATTTATTGCCTGGCCTAGAAATAGCCAAGACAAAAAAAGATCATACGAATCTAGTCATTGCCGAACAGGTTCAACGAGCTCTTAAAGGAATGAAACATAATTTAAAAATTGAGGGAATTGAAAATATTATCGTGATGGCAGTTGATGCCGCGACAACTGGACGATTAGCGATTGTTTACTATCAAGAGTTGGACAGTCGACTGTTTTTAGATCAATTGTCCCATTGGCACGATACATGTAAGTGGCGTCAA
Organism: Sporosarcina sp.; assembly: GCA_029263945.1. Taxonomy (GTDB): domain Bacteria; phylum Bacillota; class Bacilli; order Bacillales_A; family Planococcaceae; genus Sporosarcina. The sequence goes on along the minus strand of JARIDM010000271.1, from coordinate 170 downwards.
AATTATTATGATCCTGTAACTAAGAAAATAATAAGATATACTGGAACACCTTCAACGTATCACATTGTGGAATCTGTTTATGGAGAGCGTGCGGATGAAAGAATAAAGAAAGACTTATATACCCGCTTGCTTCCTTGCATTGTTGACCGTGCGAGAATTCCCAAAGATAT
>JARIDM010000247.1 GCA_029263945.1 Sporosarcina sp. | reverse complement strand
TAGCAGGTATGGACGTTGTGTTGAGCGCAATTGGAACAGACAAAACGACAACGTTAACCGACGCACTCCCACATATACTAAGCGCCATGAAAAAAGCGAAGATGAGTCGTATTGTAACGATTGGCACAGCTGGCATTTTAAACAGCCGCAACGTTGATGGGAAATTACGTTACCAAGGTGGGGATTCAAATCGCAAGTTAACCTTTGCGGCAGAGGAACACCACAAAGTGTATCGTGCTTTACAAGAAAGCACGCTGGATTGGACGATTGTGTGCCCCACGTATTTACCAGACGGCGAAGCCAAAGGACATTACCGCGTGGAAAGAGATTTCCTCCCAGAGGACGGCAAACAAATTTCCGTTGGGGATACTGCTGCCTTTGCTTATGACGAGCTACATGCGAAGGAATATGTCGGTGCACGTGTGGGGATTGCTTATTAATACCGTCTGATTAAAAAAACAGTAGAGATGCTTGTTTTTAATAAATCGTTTGAAACCAACTACCTGTTATTTTAATAGCTGATTGAAGTATATGTTAAAGAAAAAACGTAAGCATAACAGTTGGGATTAATCCAAATTGTTATGCTTACAATTGTCTTCGATTTTGTAGTTTCAGCTCATTAATACAGATGACATTAACTTGCGCCAACGACACAGCAGATTATTTGAGAACATTTCAACTCAACTCTATGTTGTGGTGTTGGCGCAACAAAACCCTATTATGAAATTGACTCAAATATTCACTAACTAATTTAAATTCTTATATGCTTCAAATAACGCTAATAATTGATTGCCTAGTTCACTATTAAAATCCCACGTATCAACTATAACTCTCGGATAGGAAGGAATGTGACTTTGGGACTCAATCATTTTTTCTACGTCATTATAGAACAATTCAAGTTGGTGAATTGTTCCTTCTTTGCCAACCCCTTCACTATGTGCTTTAATTTCAGCGCTTAATTTCTTTTTAACTTCCTCCGCCTCATTAATAAACGTTAAGGTTTTATTAATTCGTCTCGATTCGTTAAATACCATTGCCTACACCTCCAATATATTGAGGACCCAATTAAACTGAGGCTTGCCTTCCTTTTGAATCGTCGTCCCGTATACTATGTAATTTCGCTAAAAAACGTTGAGAGTCATATGGCCCTTCAAAGTAATCATTGTGGCTAGTGTAATTTAATTGAAAAACGTTCTACGAGGTCTTGATATTGATGGAAATCCGCTTCACGTAAAAAATCAGCTTTGTCTATTTTATCTTTTACACCAATATTTTTTGTCTGTTATTATAGGACTCGCGTTTTCATTTATCTTTTAATTTTCCACTACAGTATTTGACGATGTATTCATAAATATCTTTTCCTTTATTCCTGTATCCGCCAATCTCTCCACTTTCGAGTTCTGCACAAGCTAGTTCTTTTGCGATTAAATAATCTTCTCTTGCTATATATGCGATCATTTTTAATAGCATTTCATCTGAATAATCAGTTTGAGCTAAAATAAAAGAGTTGAAATTATCGTATTCTACTTTTATTTTCTCCTCGAATTGCTTTATTTCTAGTTGAAAATCATCGATTGCGTTTTCAATATCTTTTTCTATAGAATCTAAACTATTTATTTCATATGATTTCTCAGCCCAGTTAAATGAAGGACATACAAATGCACCATTTGCTCTGAGGCTCTCTTTTGCATTTATGTTTTCTGGCATTTCAAAGATTTCCCAAAATAAATTATCATACGAATAAGCTTTAGTATTCATTCTTAAAACTAAAGTCCAGTGATTCTCTTCATAATGCGTCCAGTATACAGCATGAGTAAAGTAATTATTAGCTGCTTTATATAAACAATTCGAGATGACTTTAAATTGTTGTTTTTTCGATTCTTTTTTAAAATGCGCTAAAATCGCTTTCTCTGTTTCTTTTTGATTTTTATCCATATCTTTTAATCACCTACGACTTTGTTATTCTTTTATTAAAATTGGGGATCCTCACTAATTTTACATCTCGTCTCGATTCAATATTTTTTGCTCCTTGACTATCATGTTCTCTACTCTGTTTCGTCTTGTGGAATTGAAGTTAATTGTGAAGTGTACCCTGTTAACTACAGTCTTACCAAACGGTGATTTCCTCACTAGTTTAATCGTGCTTTAATCTAGTAAATCGATTCTTTCCAACAAAAACCTCTATAAAAACTTGATTAAATCCCATAACTTATCCCCTAATCTGCTGATTGGTTTGTTAATTGCTATTCTCTCAATTTCGTCATTCTTCCACACATAAAAATCTGTTAACCCACCATTGGCTGGATAAATATTTTTTTGGATTCTTTTTAACGCTAAATTTTTCTGTATTGGATTCATATCCGATTCAATGATGCACAAGGCTCTTTTAATCTCATTTACTTGATCGTTTATTTCTCCATTATTATACATTTCCAGGCGTGACAATAGTTCCTCCAGGACAATCTTCACTTCAGATATGATTTTATCCATTACCGTCTCTCCTTATTTTAGTGGCTTAGCTTCTAGCAGCCTCTTAATTTCACATCAAATGTTGAACACTTTGAATCCATCAGGTTTATGAGAGAAAAAAATCGAAATACGAATCTTTTTGAACGCTTTACTTAATATTGTTCTTCAAAGGTAACACCTTTAAAAACTTCTTTTTTCTCTTCTAGTACAATAACATTTAATTCTCGTTCTTCGGATGAACTTCCCCATCTGAAGATCAAATCACATTCAAGACAACAGGATAATACGAGTTTGAAATAGTCTATTTCAGCACTTTTATTATCTTCTAGATATATTTTTTCTTGAATTGACTCAATAAATCCCTCTGTTAGAACAGATTGTCTTTGAGTGGCGTATTAGTTTGAATGAAACCCTAGATTTTCAATGGAGAATAAATCAATTGAATACTGTATAATTTTGGTTAATCAACACGCGTATTTTATTAATCCTTTATTTCTTCGGGAAGTGATTGTAACACGGCGCCAGTCGAACCCAACTTTTCAATTAGTTTCTTAGCTTTTCCATATGGAAAATCATTTTCTAATATAGATGGAATATTTCTAGAACTTTTCAATAAATCTGCTGCTGAAATATCATTTCCTAGAACACTTTTAATTTCCACTAAATCCTTCAATCCTCCTTCAGGAGTTTTTATTAACACGATGCTACAAGTATCGAAAGAGTCTGTCTGACTCACCTCTTCTGTCTTACTTAAACACCCATCATTAATCCATTCTGTAAAGTTCGTAGTAATTATATCCGCATTATTTGGATTTAAATCCCCAGAATCAACAATTAACACAGTTTCTTCCAACTCTTTATTTAACATTAAAAAAACATTACCGTCACTATCATCGCCTATAGAAATGTAACCCTTTGATGCTCTCGGGAGGGGCTGTTAGGCTTGTCAAAAAATTGGCAACTACTCATTGCGTGCTCTATGGCACACAGAATGGTCAACGAAATATTGATGTTCGTATGGTAATTCGGGTAATCGAAGGACGAACTAACATATCCCACCCCTTTTTCTACAGTTCAGATTGGAGATAAATCCGTAATTTATTGGACTAAGTATCACGACAATTGGTAAACATTTAGTTGTGTCAATATAATTATTAGGACTCAAATGTTGTTTTTTCTGGGAATATGCCCCCCTCTCTAACTAAGCAAATTGCTAATCTTTGGGCAGCTCGATCAAAATAAAATTCCGTTGGAATATTTTTATCTGGTAAACTTTCTAACTCGAAAAACTTCCTAGTTAATTTATTCATTGCAATTTTCCCCATAATATCTTCATTAGGGCCAAACTTATAGACAACAGTTTTATCATCTTCATATTCCTTTAATAATAATACAAATGAAGCCAAATTTACTCCTCCTCTGGTGGATACCACAGACGACCAGAATCTACTGTTTTATCATGTGCGGTCCTATAATCTGTTTTAAATATCCCTTCAAATTTAGATTCGAAAATTTCATGATTTAATAAATCAATATCATTTTTATAATAATTTCCCTTCTGAAGTCTATTCCAGGCTTCTGCAATTTTTAAGTCTGAATCAAAACGTGCAATTCCATGCTCTTTTATATGTTTTTTAATAAATAAATGCTCTTTGATTCTTTGCACTCTTCGCTCTGTGATTTGTGTATTTTTAGCTATTAACTGAACATCAATTTTAGATTTTCTAAATGAATCGTACATTTTATCAGCTTTATCAAGTTGCTTTAAATATTCATCTACTGAAAATTCCCTTCCCCCAGTTTGAACATTTTTAATTCCCTTACGCTCGACTGTATCCCTTGGTTTGTTAACAACAGCCATAGGCTTTGCTGATGCCACTACTTTTCCAACTCCAGTTACGGAAGTTGCTAACCCAAAACTATTTAACCAGTGCTCTTTTGAGTAAGGATCACCTGGGTTCAGTGCCTCCCCAACCATTTCAGTTGTACCAGCCGTCAAATAATTAAAGAAATTGCTTGGAGAATTGAACTTTTTCTCGGACCTGTCTTTTGCGCCAGACCAGATACCATCCAGTAAACCAAATGTACCGTGGTTCACAAAATCATAAGGTGTATCGAATGATTTCTTCCCTCTTTCTTTGAATCCATCTACAGCGCCGCTACCTATTTCTTTAAAACTTCTCCAGGATTTATTGAATAGATACATAAAGCCTGACTCGTCTTTAGACGCACTTTCCTGTTTAAGTCGTGCTCTAAATGCCATACCTGGAATTGTTGTGTATATGTGTGTTTTATAAAGTGAAGGAGTGGCGATCTCATCTATTGATTCAGAAATAAGTCGAAATCGATTTTGATTAGCTAATAAAGCATTTAACTTCAAGTAGGGCATACCACCTAAGTCTGTCA
>JARIDM010000208.1 GCA_029263945.1 Sporosarcina sp. | reverse complement strand
TACTTCCCATTTTAAATTGAAAATTCGAGAAGTTTATTTGGCATGTTCACTTATAAATACCATCATTTCTAAAAAGCAACTACAATTATTTTATTTCCCCACTTGACTTTTTATAGCTGGTCTTTTTAATCACTCAACATTAACGACAGCAACACGAACTCGCTTGCTGTTTAAGCAGTAAAAGTGCTGTTGAAATCTTCTGTAACCGCTTCTCTTCATCGTAGCATAGCGCGGACAAAATTTATACAGTCGCTTTTGGGGACACACCTCCAACAAAAAGCGGTGAGACAAAACCAAAACCGCGTGAAGGCAACTAACAAGATCCTTGGTTTCACACGATTTTTTTGTGTTATCAGCAGTTTCGCAGTCGTTATCGGCGGTTGCGTTTCCTTTTGAACTTTTGATTCTTTTCGAAAAGTTCGATATGCAAAAACCGTGTGTAACCAAGAACAAGCACCTTGGTTTCACACGGCTTCACATTGATTGCTTCGTTATTTCCTCTAGACTAGCCTCTTTTATTTATTCGAACGTTCGCCAACCAATATCTGTTCGGTAGAAGAAACCGTCCCATGTTAACGCTGATAACCCTTCGTAAATATCAGTTTGTGTATCTTTTAATGAACGACCTTTTGCCGCGACGAGAATCACTCGGCCGCCGTTTCCAACGAAATGTGTTCCGTCGAATTTTGTACCTGCGTGGAAGACATCTAATCCTTGTGCAGTAAGCGTATCTAAATTAGGTAGCGCAGCGCCGTTGACAACCCATTCTGGATAGCCTTCTGACGCAATGACAACCCCTAATACCGCATCATTATTCCACTGTAAGTCAAATGGCACCTCGTCCATCAATGCAGTCATGAATATGCCGAAATCAGAATCCATTCTTGGGAGCACTACTTGTGCTTCAGGGTCTCCGAAGCGCGCGTTAAATTCAATTACTTTCGGACCGTCCTCTGTCAAAATAAGTCCTGCGTACAAAATCCCTGTAAACGGCGTACCTTCCGCCGCCATCGCTTCAACCGTTGGCACGACAACTTTATGATACGCTTCTTGGACAACCGCTTCTGAAATTTGAGGTACAGGTGAGTATGCACCCATGCCGCCCGTATTCGGTCCTCTGTCACCGTCATACGCTCGTTTATGGTCTTGCGCAATAACCATTGGGTAAATCTGACCTGCATGGACAAACGACATATAAGAGAACTCTTCGCCGTCTAGGAACTCCTCTATCACAACGGTTGACGACGAATCCCCAAACTTTTGATTGCCAATCATATCGTCCACTGCATCTAGCGCTTCTTCAAGGGTCGTCGCAACGATAACCCCTTTGCCAGCAGCAAGCCCGTCCGCTTTAACAACAATCGGTGCGCCTTTTTCACGAATAAACGCTTTCGCTTCTTCCGCACTTGAAAACGTACCGTAGCCCGCTGTTGGAATATTATATTTTGCCATTAACTCTTTCGCAAACGACTTACTGCCTTCAATTAACGCAGCTGCCTTTGTCGGACCAAACGCTTTGAGTCCATTGGCTGTGAAAACATCGACAATGCCTTCTGCAAGGGGCTGTTCAGGACCGATAAATGTTAAATCAATCTGATTTTCTTTTGCGAACGCAACAAGTGCTTCGAAATCTGTACTTTCAATTTGCACACATTCAGCATCCTTTTTCATGCCGTCATTGCCAGGTGCAACAAATACGTGACTGACTGAAGGGGAGTCCTTGAACTTTTTAGCAATCGCATGCTCGCGACCGCCGCCCCCAATTACGAGTACTTTCAACGGATTGCCTCCTTAGTGTTTGAAATGACGAACGCCTGTCATCACCATTGTGATCCCATATTCATTTGCTTTCTTAATTGAATCTTCATCTTTCACAGAACCGCCTGGTTGAATAATTGCTGTGATACCTGCTTTTGCTGCCGCTTCAACCGTATCATCCATTGGGAAAAACGCATCGGATGCAAGTGCTGCACCTTTTGCACGTTCGCCTGCTTGCGTAAGCGCAATATTCGCTGCACCTACACGGTTCATTTGACCCGCGCCCACACCAAGCGTCATCTGCGCATCAGAAACAACAATCGCATTAGACTTCACATGCTTCACAACTGCCCAACCAAGCTTCATCGCTTCCCACTCAGCTTCCGTTGGTTCACGGTCTGTCGCTACGCTGATTTCTGCGTCTTGAAATCCGTACGCATCAGGTTCTTGCATTAACAAGCCGCCCTCAACCGAAACAGTATTCCATTTGTCTTTCGTATGTGGCTCAAATGAAATGGTGAGAAGCCGGATATTTTTCTTCTTCGTCAAAATCTCAATCGCTTCAGCCGTGAAAGCTGGCGCAATCACAATTTCAAGGAAAATTCCCGACAATTTTTCTGCGGTCGGGGCATCCACTTCACGATTTAACGCGATAATCCCCCCAAAGATCGATGTTGAATCCGCCTCGTATGCTTTGGTGAACGCTTCAAAAATCGTTTCACCCGTACCGACACCACAAGGGTTCATATGTTTCACCGCAACAGCCGCTGCGCCTTCAAATTCTTTAATGATTTGAATCGCTGCGTTCGCGTCTTGAATATTATTATAAGAAAGTTCTTTGCCGTGTAATTGGTCTGCATAGGCAATTGAAAAATCAGAGCCTAATGGTTTACTATAAAATGCTGCGTTTTGATGTGGGTTTTCCCCGTAACGAAGTGGCTGTTTTAATTCGTATGTATACGTCACTTGTTCTGGGAATTCTTCTCCTGCTAATTCTGTTAAGTAACCTGCAATGAGGGCATCATAGGCTGCCGTATGACGGAATACTTTTGCCGCAAGACGTCTGCGTGTTTCATGTGTCGTTTGACCATCTGCCGTTAATTCGCTCAACACTTGTTCATAATCCGTTGCATCGACAATTACGGTGACATAAGCATGATTTTTTGCAGAGGCACGAAGCATTGCTGGACCACCGATGTCGATATTTTCAATCGCATCTGCAGGAGATACGTCTGGCTTTGAAATCGTTTCTTTAAACGGATACAAATTTACACAGACGATGTCAATTGGCTGAATGCCATGTTCTTTCATTTCTGCTTGATGTGCTGGATCATCTTGTTTTGCAAGCAGTCCACCATGAATTAATGGGTTTAGTGTTTTCACACGGCCTTCCATAATTTCAGGGAAACCTGTCACTTCATCGACCGCTGTAACCGCTACACCGTTGTCCGCTAGATGCTTCATCGTCCCGCCTGTAGATAGGAGTTCATAGCCAAGTGCTTCTAGCTTTTTTGCAAATTCAAGTAGTCCATTTTTGTCAGATACGCTTAGCAGTGCACGTTTTTTCACGAATAAACCCCTCCAATTATATGAATAAAACTGTCATTGAATCAATTTCTTAATAGGTGCTTTAACATTAAATTATAATCAAGGTTGAATTTCGCTTTAGACGGACGCTTTCCGCGGGCTCTGCCTTAGCCTCCTCGCTTCGCTGTGGGGTCTTCGGCTATCGCTGTTCCCGTTGGAGTCGCCGTCTACACTACATTCAACAACATATATATTCCAAATGATTACTTTTTTACAAATTAACGTTATAAATTTTTGCATATATACAGCTGTTACGTAATTATGAAATTGACTCCATTACGCATGAAATAATCTATTTAATGTATCTTTATATAAATCATGTTCAACAGCATGAATGGCTTCCGCTGTTTTTTCTACATTGTCCGGAATTACATCAACTGCACGTTGCGCAAGAATCGGTCCGGTGTCCATCCCGGCATCTACAAGATGAACCGTGACGCCTGTTACTTTGACGCCGTGCTCGACTGCCTGCTCAATTGCATCTTTCCCTGGAAACGAAGGGAGTAGAGAGGGATGAATATTGACGATTCGTGATGGATAAGCCGTAAGCAATGTTTCACCGATGAGACGCATATAGCCAGCGAGCACAAGCCATTCTGCGCCAACTTCTTGTAGCTTCTTTAGAATGTCTTTTTCATACGCCGCTCTTGTTGCATATTCTGACGAAGGAAATGCAGCGACTTGAATACCCGCTTGTGCAGCACGCTTCACAACGTAGGCTTCAGGTTTATTCGTAACCATCAAGACAATCTCCGCATTGAGCGTACCGCTACGGCAAGCCTCTTCTATCGCCGCAAAATTACTGCCGCTTCCAGAAGCGAAAACGGCAATTTTACATTTAGGGTTCATTCCGTAAGGCTCCCGTCATGCGCTCCTAGGAATTTGACGCCCTCTCCTGTAACGACACGACCAATTTTAAAGGCTTTTTCTCCGTGTTGAGCGGCAATTGTAATGGCTCGTTCTGCATCCGCTTCAGGTAACGCGACGACAAATCCCACGCCCATATTGAATACGCTATAGAGATCTTTATCAGACAGTGCGCCTTTTTCCTTTAGCATATTGAATACCGGCAACGCTTCCCACGAACCAAGCGTGATTTCTGCAGCGAATCCTTCCGGTAACATACGTGGTAAGTTTTCAAAGAAACCGCCGCCTGTAATATGCCCCATTGAATGCACCTCAAGTTCCTTATGCATCTCTAGCACTGGCAACGCATAAATTTTTGTTGGTTCAAGAAGCGCTTCACCGACAGTCCCAAGCGCTTCATAGTCTGCAATTTTACTTGTAATGTCATAGCCTTGTTCTTCCAACACAATCTTGCGTACAAGGGAAAATCCATTCGAATGAATACCGCTTGACGCAAGGCCAACAAGCACATCACCTTCAACAACATTTTCACCCGTTACGACATCGCTCTTTTCACAAGCCCCTACCGCAAATCCAGCAAGATCATACTCATCGACTTCGTAAAGACCTGGCATTTCCGCTGTCTCTCCGCCAATTAACGCTGCACCTGACTGTACACAGCCGTCCGCAATCCCTTTTACAATGGCTTCCACTTTTTCAGGAACTGCCTTTCCAAGCGCAATATAATCGAGGAAATACAACGGCTCTGCTCCTTGCGCAACGATGTCATTCACACACATCGCAACACAGTCTACACCAATCGTGTCATGCTTATCAGCCATAAACGCAAGTTTCAACTTCGTACCCACACCATCCGTACCTGAAATTAATACAGGCTCTTTATAATTAAGCGCAGACAAATCAAACATGCCACCGAATCCACCAAATGTACCTGCAACACCTTTACGACCTGTTCGTGCCACATGTGATTTCATCCGTTCAACTGATTCATACCCTGCTTCAATATTTACGCCTGCTTTTTCATACGCATTCGACATGGAAAAGCCCCCTTATCTGACAGTTTCTTTTTCGTGTGGTAAAACTGTATCTGTATAAATTTCCGTTGGATATTCTCCTGTAAAGCACGCAAGGCATTGTCCACAATTTTTCATTGTATCTGAACGCCCAATCGATTCTAGCATGCCCTCTGGAGATAAAAATGTAAGTGAATCAGCTTCGATCAGATCACGCACTTCATCATTCGTTCGATTCGTCGCGATTAGTTCTGAATCTGTACTAATATCCACGCCGTAAAAACAAGGACTCACAAGTGGAGGAGACGCGATAACAACATGAACTTCAGTTGCGCCCGCTTCTTTCAACATTTTGACAATTCGTTTGGACGTCGTTCCACGTACAATTGAATCATCTACCATGACCACGCGCTTTCCTTTCACAACTTGACGCACTGGCGAGAGCTTCATCTTAACGCCTTGTTCGCGTAGTTCCTGTGAGGGTTGGATAAACGTTCTGCCAACGTAACGACTCTTGATCAAGCCCAGTTCATAAGGTATACCACTCTCTTCCGAAAACCCAATTGCTGCAGAAATACTTGAATCCGGTACACCTGTGACAACATCCGCTTCAATTTTCATTTCACGCGCAAGTTGTTTTCCACAACGCTTACGTGCTGAGTGAATATTAATATTGTCAATATCAGAGTCAGGTCGTGCAAAGTAAACGTATTCCATCGAACACATCGCCGAATCTGCAGCAGGGGCAAAGCGTTCAGACGTTAACCCTTGATCATTAATAATGATTAATTCACCTGGCTCAACAGAACGCACACATTCCGCCCCAATAATATCGAACGCACACGTCTCTGAAGCCACAACCCATGCATCACCTAATTTACCAATAGATAAAGGACGTAGACCATTTGGATCTTGCGCAATCATTAAACCATCTTCCGTTAGGATGACAAAGGCAAAGGCCCCTTTTAACATCGCAAGCGCTTTTTTTGCACGATCACGTAAATTAAAAGAACCACTACTCCGTTTAATTAAATGTGCGAGGACCTCTGTATCTGAATTCGTTTGAAAAATACTTCCTTGTCGCTCAAGGTGCTCACGTAATTCTGTCGCATTTACAATGTTTCCGTTATGTGCAACCGATAGACTTCCTGTCGTTGAGCGAAACACTAGTGGTTGAACGTTCTCGATCCCACGACCATTTTCTGAAGAATAACGAACTTGTCCGATGGCACCATGCCCTTGTAATTCGTCTAACTTATTATTCGCAAAAACATCATTCACAAGGCCTTCCCCTTTTACAACTTGAAGACCTTTTCCGTTTGTCACAACAATCCCCGCACCTTCTTGGCCACGGTGTTGTAAAGCATGAAGACCGTAATAACTAATTTGTGGCGCATCTTCACGCCCCCATATGCCAAACACACCGCACTCTTCGTTTAATCCTCTGAGTTCAGCAAGCATTGAATAGCTCCCTTCCAAGCAGAACGATAGTCTTCCACCGTTCCGTCAATCAGTACCGCATTCTCTGCATTTTTAATCACAAGCTGGTTGCCTTCTGTAACAACGCCAACTTTCACTGCGTCTGTTACCATTCCCTCAAATTGTCGCGCGTTCTCTTTTGTTACCGTGACAAGGAAACGTGACTGTGTTTCGCTAAATAAAGCCGTGACAGCTGATCCCGAAATGGTCACATCTGCACCAAGACCTTCTGCGTCAAATGCTTTTTCACATAATGCAACTGCGAAGCCGCCTTCCGATAAGTCGGTAGCTGACGCAACAAGTCCGTTTTGAATCGCTGTTAACAATGATTTTTGACGCGCGGCTTCAACATCCAAATCCATCGCAGGGGCTTTTCCTGAAATTTTACCATCCGTCATTTGTTGAAGTTCGCTGCCACCAAAGTCAAGATTGGCTTCCCCAATCACATAAATCAGGTCGCCTGCTTGTTTAAATTCAGTCGTTGTGACATGTGACAAATCATGAACCAGGCCAACCATGCCAATTGTTGGTGTAGGGTATATCGCGACACCATTCACTTCATTAGACATCGACACGTTTCCACTAATGACCGGCGCATTTAATTTTCGGCAAGCCTCCGAGATCCCTTCTGCTGATTTTTCAAATTGCCAAAATACTTCTGGGTTATCTGGCTTTCCGAAGTTTAAGCAGTCTGTAATTGCAATTGGCTCAGCCCCGGAAGCAATTAAGTTACGCGCAGCTTCAGCAACCGCAATTTGTCCACCCGTTTCTGGATCCAAATAGACATAACGCGCGTTACAATCAGCTGTCATCGCAAGCCCTTTGTTCGTTCCGTTTACACGGATCACACCTGCAGAAGAGCCAGGTGCTACAACGGTATTTCGACGTGCATGTGTATCAAACTGTTGGTAGACCCATTCTTTAGAAGCGATTGTTGGACGAGCGAGTAACGCCTTTAACGTTTCAGACAAATCCGACACGACAGGTTCAGTCTGTTCCATTGACTGGAACGCTTTGAAATAGGCTGGCTCTCTTGATTCTTTATGATAAACAGGTGCTTCTTCAGCAAGTGCATCTGCAGAAACTTCTGCAACGATTTTCCCTTTATGAAGCAAACGAAGCATTTTATCGTCTGTTACTTTCCCAATTGCGACAGCTTCAACACCGTATTTCGCAAATAAATCAACAACTTCTTGCTCACGGCCTTTTTTAATGACCATTAACATACGCTCTTGAGATTCTGACAACATCATTTCATACGCTGTCATGCCAGCTTCTCGTTGTGGCACTAAATCCAAATTCATTTCCACACCGTATCCTGCGCTTGACGCCATCTCAGCTGATGCGGATGACAAGCCTGCCGCACCCATATCCTGAATTCCAATGAGTGCATCTGATTTCACAAGTTCAAGACACGCATCCATCACCAATTTCTCTAAAAATGGATCGCCGCCTTGCATCACTGGAAATTCTGCATCTTCGTCCACTGTTAATTCGGCAGAAGACATTGTTGCACCATGAATTCCGTCACGGCCTGTTGTTGCCCCTGCATACATCACCGTGTTGCCGACACCTGCTGCCACCCCTTTTTGGATGTCCTCATGATTTAACAATCCGACAGCCATTGCATTGACAAGCGGACGCTTTGAATAACAATTATCAAACTGCACTTCACCCGCAATTGTTGGAATCCCTATGCCATTGCCATAACTTGCAATTCCTGCGACCGCTTCTTCGAATAAAAAACGATCTCGCTTGTCGGTCAAATCCCCAAAGCGGAGTGAGTTTACAAGTGCCACTGGACGGGCACCCATCGAAAACACATCTCTTAAAACCCCACCTGCACCAGTTGCTGCGCCTATGAATGGCTCAATCGCAGAAGGTGAGTTATGAGATTCCATTTTAAATACAGCAGCTTGGTTATCCCCAATGTCAACGATTCCCGCACCTTCACCAGGACCTTGCAGTACGCGTGGCCCTTTGGTTGGAAATTTGCTTAGGATTGGTTTAGAGCTTTTATAAGAACAATGTTCAGACCACAGCGCCGAGAACAAGCCAGTCTCTGTATAGTTTGGCAAGCGACCTAAATGCTTTACTGCGAGGTCAAATTCCGCGTCGGTCATCCCCATTTGCTGATAAAGTTTCTCATCTTTAATTTGCTGTGCGTTTGGTTCATGTTTGGCTGACATTATTATGCACTCCATCCCTTCAAAATCGATTTGAATAATGCTAATCCGTCTGTACTGCCAATAATTTCTTCAATCGCACGCTCAGGAAGTGGCATCATACCGAGAACGTTTCCTTGTTCGTTCAACACACCCGCGATTTTTTCTGTGCTGCCAAAGTCATTTGAATCTGTATATGTAAACACAATTTGATCGTTTGCTTTCATTGTCTTAAGTGTACTGTCATCAACAAAATAATTTCCATACTGATGTGCAAATGGAATGTTCAACGCTTGTCCTTTTTCATAAGCTGATGTGAAAGTAGATTCAGCATTTTGTACAGCCAACTTGCTTGTACCTGATGTAAATTTCAATTCTTTATTCTGAATTAGCGCACCCGGTAAAATATGTGCTTCTGTTAGAATTTGAAAACCATTTCCAACGCCTAAAACAGGTTTTCCTGTTTTAGCAAATGTCTTTAAACTTTCAATTGCGGGTGAACCTTTTGCAAGTGCACCTGGACGTAAATAGTCTCCATACGCTGCACCTCCTGGAACGAGCACAGCATCATAGCTTGCTAATTCAGCACTATCAAGATGCCACACATATGCTGCTTTTTCACCTAACACTTCGTTAATCGCATGGTGCATATCGACATCGCAACCTGATCCTGGGAATACAAGAATGGCGAATTTCATCTGCTTCATGCCTCCTCAATTTCAAATCGATAATCTTCAATGACTCTATTCACGAGAAGTTTTTCGCACATCTCTTTAACGCGCGTTTCAATTTCAGCTTTTGCACCCTCTAGTTCCAATTCTATTAATTTTCCGATCCGAACATTTTGAACTTCGTC
>JARIDM010000088.1 GCA_029263945.1 Sporosarcina sp. | reverse complement strand
TGGGTCGAATACCGCCCGATCAATTTATAGAAGTTGCTGAAGAAACGAAGATGATTATTCAGCTTGGAGAATGGATCTTTGAAGAGGCATGTGGACAAGTCGTTAAGTGGATGGAAAAAGGGTTTCATTACCAAGTGGCTGTAAATGTTTCTACTGTACAATTGGAGCATCCAGGCTTCTTATCTATCGTAAAAAAGATTTTAAAAAAGACAGGTGCACCAACCCATCTAATTCAAATTGAACTGACGGAAAGTTTTTTTGGCAATCAATCAGATATGCGGGAAATTATTGAAGAACTACGCGCGATGGGAATTACAGTCGCCATAGATGATTTTGGGACGGGCTATAGTTCTTTCAGCTACATTAAAGAGTTGCCAGTAGACACACTTAAAATCGACATTGCATTTACAAAAGACATACATGAAAATGTTGAAAGTAGGGCAATTGTCCAGGCGATTTTATCTGTCGCTGTTGCAGTCGGATTGAATGTTGTTGCTGAGGGAATCGAGAATGAAGAACAGCTGATTATTTTACGGGAGTTAGGTTGTCAAGAAGGACAAGGGTTCTATTATAGTAAACCATTGGATCCACTGGCGTGCGAACAATATATGAAAGTTACCAACGACTATTAACCTTACAGCACTTCCACTTAGAATCGGTTCTATGTGGAAGTGCTGTCTTTTTAAAATGAATAAAAATTCAGTATCTTGTCTAGTTGAGTCAATTCCTACCAAGACTTATAATAAACACAAGAAACAAAGGGGGAATTGTGCATGAAAAAGTTATCAATGTCAATTGTGGGCGTGTCGTTAGATCTTGGACAAAGTCGCCGAGGTGTAGACATGGGGCCGAGCGCAATTCGCTACGCTGGGGTCGTAGAACGTCTTGAAGCGCTAGGTCATCAAGTGACAGACGAAGGGGATATACATATAGATGCACGGCAGATTGCTGAACCTGGGGAAGCGAAGCTAAAAAATCTTTCGGAAGTATTGAAAGCGAATACAAACCTTGCGTTGAAAGTAGAAACAGTTGTAAAAGAAGGCCGATTTCCATTGGTGCTCGGGGGAGATCATAGCGTCGCAATCGGAACACTTGCAGGCTTGTCGGTCAACTATAAGAATTTAGGGGTCATTTGGTATGATGCACATGCTGATTTAAATACATCAGAAACGTCGCCGTCAGGTAATATTCATGGGATGCCACTCGCTGTTTGTATTGGACTAGGCGATGAACGACTGGTGAACCTTCACCAAACAGGTCGGAAAGTGAATCCTGAAAATATTGTGATCATCGGTGCGCGTTCTGTAGATCCAGGAGAACGTATCTTAATTAAAGAACAAGGGATTAAAGTGTATACAATGCATGAAATTGATAAATTCGGCATGACCGCTGTGATGCAACAGGCAATTGCGTATTTAAAAGAAAAAGAAGTGGACGGGGTTCATCTATCTTTAGATTTAGATGCACTAGACCCACTCTATACACCTGGCGTCGGCACACCAGTTCCTGGGGGCATTAGTTACCGAGAAAGTCATCTCGCTATGGAAATGCTAGAGGAATCAGGTTTAATTACTTCTGCAGAATTTGTTGAGGTAAACCCAATATTAGATGAGCAGAATAAAACAGCAGATGTTGCTGTTGGACTGATGGGCTCATTATTCGGAGAAAAACTCCTTTAATTTTACGTAGAGCACTTTTGCACGGTGGCTGGGACAAAAGAGGTTAATCTAGAGGAAATAAGAAGTAATTAATGTGAAACCGCGTGAATCCAAGGTTCTTGTACTTGGCTTCATGCGGTTTTTACATCTCACGCTTTTTTGGAAAAGAATCAAAAGTTCAAGGGAAAATGCAACTGACTACGTGAAAACTATAGTTTTACTGACCCACGGGTTAAATCGAGGGATGTGTTGTCTTTTTTGTGTTTTAGCTAGGTTAAAGGTCCCGTTTCGCTGATAAGTATGCTAAAAGTGCTGATAACCTTCGGAAAAGTGCCAATATCGACAGGAAAACCGCTGATAACCTTCGAAAAAACGCTGATAACGACTGGGAAAGTGCTGATAACACAAATAAAAACGTGTGAAACCAAGGATTTTGTTATTTGTCTTCACGCTGTTAGGGTTTTGTCCCAGCCACTTTTTTATTTGATCCAAAAACAAAGTCCGTATGGAAAATTCTCAAGATCAACAAAATCTGGTAAGATATAATCATCTGATTAATGAAATTAAAAAAGAAATGAAACTTGTTGGTACCTTCAAACGTACAGAAGGTATAGCCGCATAGAGCGGAGGGGAAATTACGATGGATGAGCTGATAAATAAACGAATAAATGAAGTGATAAAAGGCGATCAAGATGCTTTCGAAGAGATTGTAACGCTTTTTCAACACCGTCTTTACCACGTATGCTATCGAATGTTAAGTAACCGTCAAGAAGCGGAAGACATTGCACAAGAGGCATTTGTTCGCGCGTATATTAATATTCACACTTTTGATCAGAAGCGTAAGTTTTCTACCTGGATTTTTCGAATCGCCACGAATTTATGTATCGACCGGATTCGAAAGAAAAAACCAGACTACTATCTTGATGCCAACGTACCTGGAACAGAGGGGCTTACAATGTATTCGCAAATTGCGGCGAATGAGCCACTACCAGAAGAACAGGTAGCGCAGATGGAAACCCAAGAGAGAATACAATATGAAATTGGCCAACTGTCAGACAAATACAGGTCAGTCATCATTTTACGCTATCTTGAAGAGCTACCGTTGCAAGAGATTAGTGAGATTTTAGAATTGCCGCTAGGGACAGTAAAGACCCGTGTCCATCGTGGCCGAGCGGCGCTTAGAAAACAAATGGGCAATATGTAGGAGGTAAGTGAGTATGCATACATGTTCGGAGCAAATGGTTGAGTATATGCACGCATATCTAGATGGCGATATCCGTGTTGAAGATGAGCGTGTATTAAATCAACATTTAAAAGAATGTCCCGAGTGTCAAGAAATAATGAATGGGCTGACCGAGTCTTTAAGCTTTTTAGAGGAAGCAACGGTCATCCAAGCTCCTGAAGGATTTGTAGAGAATGTGATGGCGCGTCTTCCTAAAGAAAAGTCACAAGTCGGTGCTCAGAGATGGCTGCGCAGACATCCACTTCTTGCTGCAGTTGCGATGTTTTTAATCTTAATGAGTGTGTCCGTTTTTTCAAGCTATGGAAGCGATCAGCATTTTTCAGTATCCAAGCAACCTAATTTAGTCATTGAAGGTGAAACGGTTCTTGTGCCTGCTGGAGAGGTTGTGAAAGGCGATGTTGTTGTCAAGAATGGGGAGCTTCGCATTGAAGGGGAAGTGGACGGCGATATTACGGTTATAAAAGGCTCTAAATATATGGCATCAACAGCAGTTGTCACAGGAAACAGTCAAGAAATAGATAAAGCATTCGACTGGTTATGGTATAAACTAAAACAAACGGTTAAAGATGTTCTACCTTCTTCTGACAAAGAGGAACCCGTTGTGGAGTAACTCAAACGACCGAGGAAACTGTGAATTTGCAGTCTTCGGTCGTTTTTGGATAGTCCAAATAAGCAAAGAATGCCGAGGTTATGATATACTTAAACGCAGATATAATCGTCAATGAAGGTAGGCGAAGCACATGCCATTTATAGAGAAAATTGTAAACCTCAGCCCAGTTGCAACATTCATTAATATAATGGATGTGCTCTTAGTTTGGTTTGTTGTTTATCAACTGATTAAAATTATTAAAGGAACGAAAGCCGTTCAATTTTTAAAAGGGATCTTCGTCATTATTATCGCACGTATTTTAACGGAAGTTTTTGGATTAAATACGCTTATGTGGATGATGGAACAAGTTTTGAAATGGGGATTTTTGGCTATTATCATTATATTCCAACCAGAACTGCGGAGAGCTTTAGAACAACTTGGTCGTGGACGTTTGTTTGCGCGTACGATGATGGATGAAGAAGAAGAACGGAATCGGCTGTTAGAAGCATTATCAAAATCTGTTTCCTATATGGCGAAACGTCGAATTGGTGTGCTCATTTCGATTGAGAGAGAGACAGGGTTAAGTGAGTATATTGAAACGGGTACACCCTTAAATTCGGATATTACTTCTGAATTACTCACCAATATATTCATTCCGAATGCACCGCTTCACGATGGGGCCGTTATTGTTCAGCGCAATCGGATTGCAGCGGCAGGTTGCTATTTACCACTCTCAGAAAGTCCTTTTATATCTAAAGAGTTGGGGACGCGACACCGTGCAGCAATTGGCTTGAGTGAAGTATCTGATGCAATTACAATTATTGTTTCTGAAGAAACAGGTGCGATAAGTATTGCGAATGATGGAGATTTGTACAGAGATTTAACGATTGAAGAATTTGAATCGCGTATACGTAAAAATTGGTTTGGTGAAACAGCTAATTCAACGACACCTTCCAAGTGGAAATGGGGCGTGAGAAAAAATGGATAAACTGCTAGATAGCCCATGGTTTCTGCGCTTTATTGCTTTGTTCCTTGCAATTCTACTGTTTTTTACCGTACAAGCGGAGCAAGGAAAGTTGAAAACGAATTCTGGCGGTGAAGAGCAAGATGTCCTTCTGGATGTGCCTGTGGATATCATTTACGACAATGAAAACCTTATTGTGACGGGTGTTCCAGAAACTGTGGATATGGCCGTAGAAGGACCTGTTAGTTTCGTCCAGACGATTACAATGTTAAAGGACTTTTCTTTGTTCGTTGATTTAACTTCTTTACCAATGGGGGAACATCAAGTTCAAATCCAACACGAAAATATTTCAGATAAACTTAAAGTTCGGATTGATCCTTCAACGATTAAAGTCCTCATTGAAGAAAAAGTGACCAAGACTTTTAAAGTTGAACCTGAATTTAACAGACAACATCTTGCGGAAAATTTCTATGTGAAAAACATGGAAGTGGATCCAACAACAATTGAAGTGACAGGCGCAAAAAGTGTGATTGATTCCATTAGTTTCGTGAAAGCAACTGTTTCCAGTGAACCAGGGGTCAATGAATCATTTGAGCAAGAGGCAAGGGTCCGTGTTTTGGATCGTGATTTAAATAAATTAGACCTGTTGATTGAACCAGAGAGTGTAAAAGTTAAAGTAGAAATCGAAGAAAATAGCAAAGAGGTTCCAATCGTCTTAAAACCAAAAGGCCAGCCACCTGCAGGCGTGATCATTAATGAAATATCATCAAGTGATAAGAAGGTTATATTATCTGGGCCAAGTAAGGTATTAGATGACATTGAAGCATTTATAGTAGATGTGGACGTATCAAAAATAAAGAAATCTGGTCCAGTAGAGGCAGAATTAAAAGTACCTGCAGGCGTTTCGAAAATATCATTGACAAAACTTAAAGTGATCGTCGATGTGAGTTCAGACAACAACGATGAAGATGAAACAGCAGAGGGCGTTTCGCCTCCACCAGATTCACCAGATAACTCAGCTGATGAAGGTCAGGTAAATAACACATTGAAATTTGAAGGTGTACAAGTTGTTGTTACAGGCTTAGACCAAGAGTTTAAAGGCGTTCTCACAAAGCCCCAAAATGGTGTGGTCACATTGACTGTGACTGCTCCAGCCGATGTGATTGGCCGATTACAAAGATCAGATTTTAATGTTGTAGTGGACGCTTCGGATGTTACTGATGTAGGAGAGTTTGTGTATCCTATTACAGTTAAAGGACCAGGGAATGTCAATTGGACGCTTTCCAATGAAGATGCCACATTGAGAATAGAATTAGCGTAAATAAAAAGATGTACAGGTAACAGATTGAAAGGGAGTATGGACATGACAAAGTATTTCGGTACGGATGGTGTACGCGGGGTTGCGAACGAAGAATTAACACCTGAGCTTGCTTTTAAACTAGGTAGGATTGGTAGTTATGTGTTAACGGAAGAGTCGCAGAAGAAGCCGAGCATTCTTGTAGGTCGAGATACACGCATTTCTGGGCATATGCTAGAAAGTGCATTAATTGCAGGAATCTTATCTACAGGTGTCGAGGTAATGACACTCGGAGTTGTAAGCACCCCAGGCGTAGCCTATCTAACACGTGTGATGAATGCAGATGGTGGAATTATGATTTCTGCATCACACAACCCAGTAGAAGACAACGGCATTAAGTTTTTCGGTGCGGACGGATATAAACTGACAGAAGCGCAAGAAGCAGAAATAGAGCGCTTGCTTAACGAAGAGGAAGATACATTGCCACGTCCAACTGGAGCAGGTGTCGGTTCTGTTACGGAATATTTTGAAGGTGGACATAAGTATATTCAGTATTTAAAACAGACAGTTGACGAAGACTTTAGTGGAATTCATGTCGCGCTTGACTGTGCGCATGGTGCAACGTCTTCACTTGCAACACATATATTTGCAGATTTAGACGCTGACATATCAACGATGGGCGCTTCCCCAAATGGCTTGAACATTAACGACGGGGTTGGATCAACACATCCTGAAAAGTTAGCTGCACTTGTGAAAGAGAAGGAAGCAAATATTGGGTTGGCTTTTGACGGAGATGGTGATCGTCTAATTGCTGTCGATGAGCATGGTGAAATTGTTGACGGTGACCAGATTATGTTTATTATCGGTCGCTATTTAAAGTCTGAGGATCGCCTGAAGTCAAATACGATTGTCTCTACAATTATGAGCAATCTTGGGTTTTATAAAGCAGTCGCTGAATCTGATATGACGAGTGTTAAAACGGCGGTTGGAGACAAATATGTCGTAGAAGAGATGAGATCAGAAGGATACAACTTCGGTGGTGAGCAATCAGGGCATATCGTTTTCCTTGATTATAATACTACTGGAGATGGGCTTCTAACAGGTTTGCAACTTGTCAACATCATGAAGATATCCGGTCTTTCGTTGTCTGAACTTGCAAAAGATATGAAAGTGTATCCACAAAAACTCGTCAACATTCGTGTGACAGATAAACATGCAGTGACGGACAACAAAAAAATTGCAGCAACAATTGCTGAGGTAGAAGTTGAAATGGCAGGAAATGGACGCGTACTTGTTCGTCCATCAGGAACTGAGCCACTTGTTCGTGTAATGGTGGAAGCACCAACTGAAGAAGAGTGTGCGCGTCAGGTAGATAGAATCGTTCAAGTCGTTGAAATGGAAATGGGCTTGAAAGAATAATGACTTTAAAAAAGCTATCCATTAGGAGTGGTTAATCCCTCCTAATGGATAGCTTTTTATTAATTTTTTAGTCGAAAATATAGCGAAGTGCTTGAATGGCTTGGTCCACTGTTTCGACAGTTGCGTG
Source organism: Sporosarcina sp. (assembly GCA_029263945.1). Classification (GTDB taxonomy): domain Bacteria; phylum Bacillota; class Bacilli; order Bacillales_A; family Planococcaceae; genus Sporosarcina. The sequence continues at coordinate 7,003 of JARIDM010000088.1, read as the reverse complement.
TGCTTTACGCGAAAGTTCTTTGAGTGCATGATGATGCGCTTCTTGACGAATGAGGATAAGCGGTTTGCCATAAGCAACTGCTGCACTTGCATCCATTGCTGTGTTCCATTGTTTATATTGCGAACCAAATAAGGCAATGACTAAATCAGCTTTCTTCATTAAGATTTCAGTTCGAAGATTATTAAAATTAGAGGCGGCCGCATCTTTGTAAATTGGCGATGGCTGAACGCCTAAAATTTCTTCTCCGATATTATCTGAGCGCTCATGATCTTCCATGGGGCCCACAAAATCGATAGGTAAATGCGCCTCAGCTGCCTTTTCTTTAATTTCTTCACGCCAAGCTGTGTGAATTTCTCCAGCAAGGTAAACGGTTAGTCTCATCTAAAATCCCTCCTGTGTATACTATAGTTTAGTATAGCATTTTTCAGATGCTTATTGCCTCTAGTTGACTGAAAGTTTAGAATGTACATAGGGGTTTCATAACATAAGAAGTGGAAGTGGCGAATATGAAGACGGTTTGGCATCATGCGAAAATGTATACGATGAAAAGTGAAGAAGATGTAGTGGAAGCGCTGCTGACCGAAAATGGGAAAATCACGGCGATGGGTACATATGAAGCATTAAAAGGAATGGCGGACGAAGAGGTAGATTTGGAAGGCGCTGTACTTTATCCTGGGTTTGTGGATAGTCATATGCATATGATTGGCCACGGAACAAAGTTAATGAGTCTCGATTTGTCTTCCGCGCAGTCTGCTGAAGAAGTATTAACCATGGTTCGTGAAGCGGTTAAAGACCAGGTCGAAGGGGAGTGGCTCATCGGCGAAGGTTGGAACGAAAATAATTTCCCAGATAAAAGAATCATTACGGCGCAAGAAATAGATCGGCTCACAACTTCACCTGTTATGTTAAAACGAACTTGTCGTCACGCTGCCATTGTAAATTCAGCAGCACTGGCGTTAGCTGGCATTACCCATCAAAGTGAAAATCCAGAAGACGGTGTAATTGTCCGTGATGAACGCGGCGTAATTACAGGTTTGCTACTAGAAGGCGCACAAGAAATCGTATTGGGAATAATTCAAGAACCTAGTGAAGAAAGACTAACGAGAGATCTAAGAAAGTCTGTAGATGATTTGTTATCGCTAGGATTAACTGGCGCTGTGACGGATGACCTTGGTTATTATGGCCACTACAGAACCCCCCTTCAAGCGTTTAAAAATGTGATTGGCACGCACAAGAAATTTAGGGCGCATTTATTAAGAAGATCCACTGTGTTCGAACAGCTAATAGTAGCGCAAGCAACTTACGATGAACCATGGATTATGCCAGGTGAGATGAAGTTCTTTGTGGATGGTGCGTTGGGCGGAAAGACCGCTTTGTTGAGTGAACCTTATGCAGATGCGCCTGAAACACTTGGAATCGCTGTCCAAAGTGATGCGGAAATTGAAGCACTTGTGCAAGTAGCACGCAGTTACAATGAGGCGGTTGCCGTGCACGTTATCGGGGATGCGGCAGTTGAAAAAGTGCTGACTGCGATAGAGAGAAATCCAGTCCCAGAAGGAAAAAGAGATCGTTTAATCCATGTGAATGTGTTGAGAGAAGACCTTGTTGACAGGATGGCGCGGCTACCAGTAGTGCTAGACATACAACCTTTGTTTGTATCTTCCGATTTCCCTTGGGTGATGGACCGTTTAGGGGCAGAGCGCATGGACTGGGCTTATGCATGGAAGAAGCTTTTAGACCGTGGTTTTATTTGCGGTGGAGGTTCAGATGCACCTATTGAAGAGGTCAATCCTTTACTGGGCATTTATGCAGCAATTACTAGGCGAAAACCTGGTGAACTACATGAAGGCTATTTACCAGAGGAGAAGTTAACGCCATTTGAAGCGGTCGGTTTATTTACAACTGGCAGTGCAGCATCTATTGGAAAAGCAAATTGTCGCGGAAAGTTGGCCGTCGGGTTTGATGCAGACTTTACTGTGTTAACTAAAGATTTATTCGAAGTAGACGTAGAAGAGATTGTCCAGACAGCTGTCAAAATGACCGTCGTTGCGGGTGAAGTCATGTATGAACAGTGATATTTGTGTGAGACGCCCAAATATGAAGAAAGTCGCCTAAATAAATTTAATTACGCCCAAAAAATGAAGAAATCGCCCAAAAAACTTGGAAATCGCCCAAAAAAGAAATTTTACGCCCAAACGATTTCCGAGGTAATCTATGTTCTATGGTAAACTAGGAGAAATACATTGAAATGGGGAATGCAACATGGATGGAAAAAATCGTGAGGATGTAACGCCAGGTTTAAAAGTGGCTGTTATTTTGAAGAAAGACCAACGTTCAGGTGTGAAAACGGAAGGCGTCGTAAAAGACTTATTAACGAATTCAAAATTTCACCCGCACGGTATTAAAGTTCGTCTTGAAGATGGACAAGTCGGGCGCGTTGCAGAAATCTTAAACTAAAAAGAAGAAGTCTTCCATTTAAGGAGACTTCTTCTTTTTTTACTATTTAATTTCATCTGTTGAAATTAACTCGTGCATGCCAAAATAGTCATCTTGTTGTTTAATGATCACAACAGATCTATATTTCTTTTTATTCGAGTCGCCATCTTTTTGAATGATGTATTCATCAACTGAGGTTACTTTCCACGTAGTCGCATCAACTTGCTCGATTTTTTCGACGACGGTTTGGATATGCTCTTCTGTAATGCCTTTTTCAATTAAATAACCGAGATAATCTTTTGCTTCTTTCCCACTTGGGCCGCCTGCAGTATGGTAATCTTCCACATAGCTAAAGTCTCTGTTGTTAATTGCAGCAACACTTAGGTCATGAAAGTCAGTCATGAATTGCCCGATTTGCTTATCACGTGTGTTATTTTCTTGTTTGGCAATTAACGCATCACTTGGCTTTTGTAGTTTCCCTGAACCTTTACGTCCATCGGTTGCCTCGAAATCCCAGAAATTTGTATGATGTGCCTGTTCTAGAAGCCATTCTTTCTTTTCTGTGTCGTACAAGAATGTGAATTCAATGTCGTTCATTTCGTTCTCAAATTCGGGTTTCTCTGTTAACTCATGGACTGCACTTTCAAAGGAGAGCTGTCCATTGAGACGTATCCCAGTTCCTTCGTCATTGTTAACAAGTTGCAAACTCTCTTTATCGATTTCGGCTAGTGTAAATAAAGATGATAAAAAATAATCATTGCGAAGTAACCATAGAAACTGTTCTTCAATACTTTCTTTCATTGTCGGGGTAATGCCAATAAAAGGAGATGCATCTCTCATCGCGAAAGCTTCTGCATAGTGCTCTCCGTAATTTACAATCTGATCGATCAATGTGCTGTATTGTTCTTCGGTTACCAATGCTGGTGTGATTGTTACGGTACTGTCATCAATCGCTGTTTCAGCAGAAACGATTTTCCCCCAAGGCAACGTCGTTGTTGCAGTGACAGTTTGAGACCCGTCAATTAGAAATGGGCCAAAGTCACTGGCTTCTCCGAGATCATTCACTTCGAACTTTTCATCCCCAAAGGAAATAAAACTATCTGTCATCATCTCGGGATCAAAAGGCGAAATTTCAAACAACACCTTTGCAATCGAAAGGTCGATGTCTATCCATTGCTCTTCTAGGTTTCTATCGTCTAGGGTCATTGAAATCGATTTGGACGTTGAGGCATATTCCCCTTCGAATTTTGCTTGTACTTTATAGATGCCTGGACTTAATGGACCAAATGTGATGGTATCATCTGTACGCTCATGCTCAGCAACTTTTTGACCGTTAAATTCGAATGAAAGGCCGTCGTCCATTTCGTCGTAATAAATGTATTGCGCGGTCAATTGGATTTTATGGTCATTGAACAGTCCGATAAATCTCCCGTGTGGAATAACGTTGGATAAGCGACTCACTGCACTTTTCCCTTTTTTCTTTGCGAGCGCAAGCAATGCTTTGGCTTCTGATTTCTTTATTTTTTGACCGTTATCAAGTACCGCCAACTTCTGAATTTTTTTCACATCTTCATTGGCAATTGCTGTTTCAAATCTCTTTTCAGTATTTTGCGCAGCGTGATAATTTTTTGCCCATAAGCTAAAGCCAATCACGAGGACCGCAAGTCCAATGAGAACCCGTTGCATGATGCGTTGCTTTTTTGACCGTGGTTTTTTAGGCGGTGCAGCTTGTACTTGACTTCTTTTTTCAATTCGGGTGCCGCAATTTTTACAATGTTGACTCCCAGCATCTAATTCAGCCCCACATTCCGTACAAAATTCTTTCATAATCTCTTTCCTCCCATGTAAATTCTTCTATGTATCTCCATCAATTCCATTATGAAATCGACACTTCTAGTTGTTTATAATCATGACTAAAGATTCATATAAGACTAACTATATCATAGGTAACTAGGTAAAATGTGTATGAATTGAAATTAAATTTACTGAGAAAATCTATCTAAGAGTAGGGTGTTAAATTCAATGTAGCCACTTGCAATCGTTGACAACACGTCAATTCAACTATAAGATCAATCCTTATTGACTGAATATATAATGTGGTTCGACGAGACAAATTCGTGCTAATAGAGCGTTTTATAAAAATAAAAGCAGCAGGTACTTTTCCGCTAGGGAAGGAATACAGTTGGAAGGATTGTTGATACATGCATAAAGATTTATTTATGGCTTTTTTTAGATCAGGAATGCTTGGTTACGGGGGAGGTCTTTCAGCAATCCCGCTTATGCAAAAAGAAGTTGTCGAGCGCTATCAGTGGATGGATGACGAAGAGTTCTCTGATATATTAGCACTTGCAAACACGTTACCAGGGCCCATTAACACTAAAATGTCAGGCTATATTGGTTGGCGTCTAAAAGGATTTTGGGGATTAATAAATTGTGTCTTGGCGGCGAGTATCCCCACCGCATTTTTACTTGTTTTACTATTAACGACGTTGTCAGCATTTAAAGATAAGCCCTGGGTACACGGCATGTCGCAAGGTGTGTTGCCAATCGCAGGGGTAATGATTGGTGTGTTGGCCTGGGATTTCGTAAAAAAATCGAAAGTATTATTGGGGTGGGGGCCGACGATAGGTCTCGCGATTGGCAGTCTTTTCATTATTGAATGGCTAGGGATTCACCCTGCACTTGTGATTATTTTACTCATTGCGACGGCGTTATTTACGAAAGAAGACAAAGAAAAGGACGGCATACAGGGGGAAGCGCAATGATTTATTGGCAACTATTTTATGCGCACTTTACTTCCAATATACTCGGCTACGGCGGTGGACCCGCGACGCTTCCACTCTTACAATATGAAGTTGTCGATCGGTACGGCTGGTTTTCCAATCAAGAATTCAGTGAGATTGTCGCACTCGGAAATGGGCTACCCGGACCTATTGCGACGAAAATGGCTGCTTACATTGGTTATGACCAAGGCGGTATTCTTGGTTCTGTGGTCGCTCTTTTTGCAACGGTTGCGCCGTCTCTCATTTTAATGTTGGCCTTACTAAGTGTTTTAATGAAGTATAAAGCATCAGCTAAAGTTAACATGCTCACAAAGATCATCCGTCCAACGATTGCGGTATTGTTAGGTGTTATGACTTATCAATTCTTTTTTGATTCGGTGCAAAATGTCGGGGCGCTCCACACGATTATTTTGGTTGTGGCAGGTTATATCTTGCTAGAGAAAAGAGGCGTGAGTCCTTTGTATGTTGTGCTTGGGGCTTTATTTTACGGAGCTGTTTTTTTAAGTTGAGAAATGAACCTGTCCGCTTATTCAAGTTTTATCGGTTTTTCATCATTTCGCCTTAAATACTTGTCAAACTGCCTACCAACTATGCGATAATAGAGAGTGAATCAATTTAGCAATAATGGTAATTGAAAGAGAGGGTTTTAGTTGACTAGGCTACTATACTTTATAATTGTCGTTTCGTTTTTGGATACATTTATCCAACTTCCTATAATAACCCCTTATGCATTAGATTTAGGGGCATCTCATTTATTGACCGGTGCAATCGTCGCGGTTTATTCACTTAGCAATATGGTTGGAAATATTGTCGGGGGTCATTGGATTGACCGTTTTGGGCGTAAGCGAATGTTGCTCATTGGTATGGTTACGGTCGCAATTGTTCTCCTGTTTTATCCGTACGCACAATCAGGTGGACAGTTATTTGTTATACGTATGTTCCATGGTTTGTTTGGCGGTTTCCTAATCCCAGCGGCATTTGCCTATGTGGGCGATCGTTCGAAAACCGGCTCACGTGGTAAGACAATGGCGTTAACTGGTGGTGCCATCGGAATTGCGGCAATCGTAGGACCTGCACTTGGCGGCGCAATGGCTGCCAATGCTAAGACGGAGTATGTCTTTTATCTTGTCGCGATTCTATTCGCACTCTGTTCGGTTTTAATCATAAAATTTGTGGAAGAATCTTTTTACACAACTGAAAAAGGGAAGTTCTCTTTTACAGATTTCTTACCTCTTCTAAAGCATCCCTTAATTATTCAAGCTTCACTTGCGGCATTTGCGCTAATGATTAGCAACGGAACATTGGCTTTTGCATTACCTTTAAAAGTAGCAGGAATGGGGATGTCTTCAGCAACGACAGGGATCTTGCTGAGCACGTACGGGATTATGGCACTGATTATCTTTTTAACGCCAATCAACCGTATTTATGACAAGTTTTCTCCAATCTGGCTCGTCATTATTGGGATTTCGTTTATTGGTTCCGTGCACATCCTATTGAATTTCATAAACGTTTACTGGATGATTATTGTGTTAATGTTCATTTACGGAATTGGATTTGCTTTAATCTTCCCATCGATGAATCGTATTGTGGCGGAAGCGTCAACGATGGTGGACCGCGGAAAAGCCTACGGGATATTCTACGCGTTCTTCTCGTTAGGTGCGGTTGTCGGCTCCTTTGTATCAGGCGCAACATCTGACGCATTCGGCCTTCCGTTTCTCTCAAGTGCAACGATGATGTCCATTGTGTGTATTGTTTTGATTGTGATGGCGAAGAAAAAAGCATAG
>JARIDM010000058.1 GCA_029263945.1 Sporosarcina sp. | reverse complement strand
AGCTCCTTTTATCCTATTGTTAATCTAATAAGCCATCTAAATCAGGAAGCTGAATCTTCTTTTTTCTTCTCTTCATTCTTCTTTTCTTCCTCTATCAATGCTTCTTTTTTCTTCTTTTCAAGTTCTGCCGCTGCAGCTTCTTCTGCTTCTTCTTTTTCCTTGTCTTCCGCGTCTTCTAATTCTTGACGTTCTAACATTAACTTTTCATAGGCGGCTACTTCATCGTCGATCTCTTTTAACATTTGTTCTTTCTCTTCACCTGTTAAATCTGCTTGTCCTTGGATTTCTTCTCTCCTTTTTAACAAACCGTATGTAATGAGCTCCCCATCTTCCATTAATCGCGCGAGATTAATCGCTTTTTCTGCTTCTCCACGTCCGATTTGAATCCAGTATTTAAAGTACTCTTCATCTGTTTGAAGTGTAATGTTATTTAATACGTTTCTTTTTTGTTCTTCATCTAGCTTCTCGTTAATTACAGAAGCATGCGCCAATTCATATAACACGATATACGGCATATGCTTTACGCGCTCCCCACTTAACACATTGACCACTTCACTATATTTACTTTTCAAATGTGCTTCGTGGCTATCTAAATAGGCTTGACTCCTTGGTTGTTGGTAAATAAAAGTATATAAAATAAAAATAATTGCAGGAATTAATAAAATACCAAGAGTGATGCCGCCGTATTTATACGCCTTCCATTTTTTAGTCGGAAGCTGAATTTGTTTTTCTTCTTCTCTTTCAAGAAAATTAATTTGTTCGGTTATATATAGGAGTAATTCTGCACTATCTGTCATCTTCATAATTGTTTCTGCTCGGTCAGTTAAATCGAGGGCTTCATAATACTTTACATATTCTTCAAAGGATTTTGAGTTGTCGATCGTCGTTGCAATAAGTGCCTTCGTTTCTACCCATATTCCTTCTGGTTCTTCCACAAATGGCGGAAGCCTGTCTTGAATCCCGTGATGAATGAAATAAGGCGTCATCCCCGCATTAAAGACAACATTTTCTGGACAAATAATTTTGGTTAAACGTTTATAAGGGTGACTTTCGACTTTTTCAACAAGTTGATACGCAAAAATCCACTTTTTCTTTTCATCTTCTTTAAAAATCTTACTAAAACGATTAAACGCTTTTGGTATAACAGCACTAATTACTACTTCGTCATCCGTTACCATCACTTCTTTTTCTATCGCAGGCTCTACTTCTTTTATAAATTGAATTTCAGTTTCATTCTTCAAACCTATTCTCTCTTTTTGAAAGATAAAGGTTTGTTTGCTTTTCTCTATATTGATCTCTGCATCTATTCTACTTTTTAAATAGGTTTCTTTTTGCTTTGACATTGCGATGGCTCCTTTACATAATTTCGAGTCGATCCCCTGAAAGAATTTTGCAAGCATCTAATGTTAAATGCCCAGGAAATACTTTGTCCTTATTCACAACCTTGACCCAGTAGCCTTCACGAGGTTTTTCTGAAATGGCTTGTGCTTGAAAACCAATGTCGATCATTTTTTTTAGTGTATGATAATTAGACAATCGCAAATCAAAGACAGTCCCACCGTATCGTTCTATATCAACGGTCACTTCTATATACATATCGTTTTCGCTCCTTAAAAGAAAGAGCGTCTATAAGTAGACGCTCAGACTGTTCACGCACATACATTTTTTGTATCCCACGTTGAAACCAGATTATCCGCGAATTTGACTTGCAATTTGTTGATCCGCATCTTGTAATGATTCACCAGCACGGTTCAGCTGAATGCCAACTTCAGATAGCAACTCTCGCATTTCATTAAAATGTGGCTTTAAACGTTCGTACTGTTCTGCGAATGCGGCACTTGAAGCACCTTCCCAAACAGACTGTAATTCTCCAATCATGCCATCTAGACGTCCAATTTGTGACGCTACTTCCCCTGATTCATGATTGTAACGGTTTGCCATTGCAGAAAGCTCTGCTGGGGTTACGCGAATAATTCCTGACATATCTACCCACTCCTCTACTAAAATTAGTATGGTTTTATAAATTTTTTAAATGTTGCAAAGACGCTCAATTTGCGACATTTCCCTAATTTATGTAACCACGTCTATTATATAAATACCAAACCTTATTTTTAATGTCAAAACAAACCAAAAAGCCCAGTTTATTCACTAGACTTTAGGACCAATGGCGTTTGCCATACTGAAAAAAGAAACTTAAAGATGTGCTTTCTTTTGTTGATATTGACGTAAACTTTTACTCTATAAATAGGTTATTTGGGCTTAAATGGTAATTATTTAGGCTGATTCATTTTAAATATGTCAAATTCGTGACTTTATAATCATTTTTATAGTTTTCTAAAAAATTGAAAAGCTTGAATTAAAGATATAAAGTTTATACCTGTTCACATTTTGGGCAATTTCACGGACCTTAACGCTATAAAACATTAAAATAATAATTACGATACGATCGTTCTTTTTTTGCCTATTGTTTACTATGTTCGTCTCAGGCAATACACATAGTAATCAGCGACAGATTAAAAACATTGCTTTTATTCTTCGCTAAATAAAGAATTAGGAGGAAGGTATTATGAATTGAGTAGCACTTGTAACAGACGGTGCTCCAGGGATTCGCTTATCTGCATCTGAATTATTAGCGAAAGATGGATTAAAAGAAATAACAAATAACGTGAAAAACGTCCAACGAATTTTAAAATTCATTGGACGCATTTATAATTGTCAAAAACATGCGAACGCTTTCTGAAAATTCAATACGTTCTGAATTGGTCTATTGTCGACCGACTCGTAATATAGTAAAATAGAATTTAAAGGATTAACATTGAGGAACATACATACTCAATACAGCGAAACGAAAGGAGGCACATATGTGTATCATTTTTATTGTCGAACCTATCAAATGATTTATAAAATAGTTGCTCGATTTCTTCCATGGAAACAACCACTTTTGTTAGAAGGTGAAAATAGTTTAATGGAGCTTCCTGACTTGCTATTAGAAAATAACATTCAAAAAATCTTGGTTATCACAGATCAGGGCATTGCAAAACTTGGATTAATGGAACCGTTACTAGCAAACTTTGAAACGATTGGGATCCAGTAT
>JARIDM010000017.1 GCA_029263945.1 Sporosarcina sp. | reverse complement strand
ACCTAAGTATTCAAGGAGAAGGTGTTAATCATATTCTGGGGAATTTTATTTTAGATTGGCACCAGGCAGGGGACAAAAAGCCTGACGAATGGGATGCCTACAAATTTGAAACGGAGAGACGAAGCGGTACGAGTCCAATTCAAATCGTTTCTAGTGGACCAGATTCTGAAACAGAGCATTTAAAAAATATGTATATCAAACTAATTTTATCTGCTAAGAAGAATGTGTTTATCCAAACTCCATACTTTATACCAGATACAAGCTTTATGGACGCGTGTAAGATCGCATTACTATCAGGCGTGGATGTGCGTATTATGATTCCATGTAAACCCGACCACCCCTTTGTCTACTGGGCAACCTGGGCTTATGCAGGAAGTTTATTGGATTATGGAGCGACTGTATTGCTCTATGAAAATGGTTTTTTACATGCCAAAACGATTGTTGTTGATGAAGAAGTGGCTGCAGTCGGAACGATGAATATTGATTCGCGGAGCTTTCGGTTGAACTTTGAAGTGAGTGCAATTATTTACGATAGAGAAGTGGCGAAACAACTACAAGCGTTGTATGTAAAAGATATGGAATTAAGTTCAGAACTAACGCTAGAACGTTATACAGCAAGGTCGGCGGTTATTAAATTTAAAGAAGGGATATCTCGTCTTCTATCCCCTGTATTATAATTTATCGTATAGACATAATAACTTCGAAAGTTTCTCTTTAAAAAGAAACTTTCGTTTTTTAATGTAGAAGCTCCAAAATGAATCGCTACGCATGAACCTTTAAGCGAGTTGTTAGGTTTGCTCTACTATATAAAGGGTAAAAAAGAAGATGGACTAATTTTACTGGGGCTTTATTTAAATTAAGGTATGACTATGTATATAGGGTTTTGAAGAAGGGGAGGGGAATTACTTATGAAACGTTCCGCTAATTATCGAATTATACGCATTGTTTGGATGGCGGTCGTATTCTTCGTTCAAGTGTCATTGTTCCAACGGCGTCACCGTGGAAATTTCACGCCCGCCGTCACAGAGAAATGGAATACACTTGTTACGAAACAGGCTAAAGTTTATAAGCGTAATGCACTCGAAATGGGCGGCCTTATGGTAAAACTAGGACAATTCTTGTCTACACGTGCTGACATTATGCCGCCTTCCTTTATCAAGGAATTGGAAGACTTAACGGATCATGCAACGCCAGTTCCGACAGCGGATGCTTTAAGACTTTTAGATGAAGAATGGGAAAGACCGCATGATGAAGTCGTACATAACATTTCAGCAGAACCGATTGCGTCTGCTTCTATCGGAGAGGTATACAAAGCATTTTTACCAGATGGTTCACCCGTTGCGATTAAAATTCAAAGGCCTGACATCGAATGGATATTACGTGCGGATTTCAAAGCAATAAGAATTGTTATTTGGATTGCGAAACGTTTTTCTTCATTAGATAAACAAGTCGATTTTGATTTGCTATACGCGGAGATGACAGAAGTCATTGGTGCGGAATTGAATTTTATTCAGGAAATGGAAAATGGACGAGGATTTGCAAAGCGCTTTCCAGATCTAGAAGGTGTGGAGTTCCCTGTTTTTTATGATTCGCTTTCAACACGTAAAGTTTTAGTGATGGAGTGGGTTGAAGGTTCAAAAGTGACGGACATCGATTTTTTAGAGAAGCATCAGATTGATCGGAAGGAAATTTCTGTTCGCCTTTTTCGTTTGTTCTTGGAGCAAGTTCTTGAAGGGGGTCAGTTTCACGCGGATCCTCACGGAGGAAATTTACTCATTAAACCTGATGGTACGTTAGTCTTAATAGATTTTGGCATGGTCATAAATATTAAACCTGAAGAAGCAGATGCGATCTTTTTAATTGTGGATGGTGTCCTATTCAAGCAGTATGAACGGGTGTTAGACGGGCTTGAAACACTAAATTTCTTGTTGCCGAACGCGGATCGTCGCGTATTGTCTAATGCAATTGAACGGGTCGTGAAAGCTTACGAGTCAAATGATTTGCAAGATATGAATGGGTTTGTTGTAGATAATTTGTTAAATGACTTGAAGGTAATTATTCAAACACAACCTGTTCAAATGCCAGCTGAGTTTGCCTTTTTAGGGAGAGCGGTTTCTGTTTTTGTCGGTGTGTTATACGTGCTAGATCCTGATATTGATTTGCTCGCAATTGCCCGACCGCGCATTGTGGAATGGACAAAAGCGCATAATAAAGATAAAAACCCTTTTGCAAATAAAAAAGAGCTTCAGCGTACGCTCCTGCAAAGTGTTGGACAATTACGTAGCTTCGGGCCAAAGCTCTCTCGCTTTCTAGAAGAGCCTGCACATATCCATCATTATTTGAAAAAACGGGATCAGGAAGAACGAAAGTTTCGCATTCAATTACAAAATCGTTTGTTTCTGGGTGTGGTTACAGTAGCAGCCTTTGGAACTTTCGTTTACGCTTTAGTAGATGGCTATCAACAGCTAACGATTGGTTCAGGTGTTGTCATGCTGATTTCGTTCTGGCGTTTTCATCGACTGGGTAAGGTAGACCTATGAGGGTTGCCCGAGCTTTTTAATAATTGCTTTGTCTGTCTCAATCGGGAAAATGGGTTCATCATCGAGCACGTTCATATTAATATGGCAGTAGCCATTAGGGTTTTTCGCCAAATAATCTTGATGGAAGTCTTCTGCTGGGTAGTAGTTCTTTAAAGGTTCTGCTTCAGTTACAATTTCTTGTTCATAATCGTTCTTTTCTTTAGCTACAGTTTCTTTAACGATCGCGGCGTCTAATTCATCTTCATAATAAATACCTGTTCGGTATTGGACGCCTTTATCATTACCTTGCTGATTCTTTGTTGTAGGATCGATGACACGAAATAAGTAATCGATGAGCGTTTCTAAGTCTACACGTTCGGGATCGTAGGTCACCTGAACGGCTTCTGCGAATTGTTGATCGCCCTTGATGACGTCTTCATAACTTGGGTTTTCACCTTCACCGTTCGCATATCCCGATTCTGTATTTGCCACGCCGTAAACCCTTTCCATATAGGCTTCAACGCCCCAGAAACAACCTCCTGCAAAGTAAATTGTTTTCAAAGAACGGTTTTGATAATCTAAATGCTCATTAATATTTCGTACGTCTTCATTTAATACGTATCCCCCTTTAGCGGGTTCTGGCACTGGACGATTTGTAACCGGTGTTTTTGGTGTGCACGCCGTTAACATCAGTGCAGCAACTATTAAGAGAAGGGTTGAAATGTGGACCTTCATTTTGATCACTCCAGTCAGTTGACTTTGGAACTTTTTCTTTAGTATACGCTAAAAATTTTTTACGCATATAAATTTGCTTAATTAGTGAAGGGATAAGTATGGCGTCCAAGTAATCTAATAATTTATTTGAGGAGAAAAGTTATTAAAATGATAGTAGTTCTTATGGCTGTAAAATCACTCTATTTCTATTGACAAATAAGCAAATATACGCACTCTATTATTCCTATGGACCTTGTTGTATAATACTAAGGAAATACAGAAAGGAGACGTTTTTATGAAGTTTTGTACGGATTGTGGGAAACCCAATCCTGAAGAAGCTGAATTTTGCACGAATTGCGGCAAATCATTTCGAGCTGAAGATCAGTTGCAGTCATCACCACCGCCAAATCGCACCAATCCTGTAGCCAATCAAAAACCTAGAAAACCTATGAAAAAGCGTTCTAAAGTCATGTGGATTATTTCAGGTATCTTAGTGATCGCACTTATTTCAACTCATTTAATATTATCATCTATTTACGATCCAATGAAAAAAATTGATGCTATGAATACGGCATACAATAGCCAAGACAAAGAAGCTTTTTTACAAGAATTCAACGTTAAAAAAGGAACTGTAGCAGGTGCCGATAACTTTTATTCACTTGTGAGTCGATATGGTTGGTCGGAGCTTCGAAATCAGCTTACCTATGAAGTTGAAAAGATCAAGAACAAAGAGCCTGCCGATCTGATTTACCAAATAGGTGAATTCATATCGATTACGAAGAAACCAGTCGTTCTCGGCCTATACCAAGACGTAAACTTCACAATTTTGCCAACGACCGTATCGATCGAATCAAGGCTAGATGACACTACATTTCACTTTGGTGGGAAAGAAGTTGTATTGAAAAGAGAGGAAGACGTAGTCGTACTTGGTCAATTTATCCCAGGAGAATATGAATGGTCATATGAATCTACTGGTGAGTTCATGCCTTTGACTGGAAAAGGTACATATGTCGTAGAACCAAGTGAAACAAATGAACGCGAAATTGATATTGACTGGAATTTAACAAGTATTTATTTAGATTCAGATATCGTAGATGCAATTGTTTACATTGACGGCAAGTCAACAAAGAAAAGCGTGACAGAATTAAGGGAGCTTTTTCCTGCGCAGTTCAATAAAGATGTGAAAATTCATGCAGTAAGTGAGGATGAAGAGGGAAATGAGATAGCATCTTCCGAAGTCGTTTTTGATAGGGAAGATTTATATCTCCCTTTTGAACATATTCAAAAAGAGCAACAATCTGCGGAAGTGCAGGAAGAAGTTAAACAACTTTATAAAGATTTCCGCTCTGACTATGCAAATGCAATCTATCAAATCGACTTCAGTTATATAGAAGATTATTTCAAGTCAGGTTCAAAAATTAGGAAAGACTATGCAAAGTTTGTTTCCGATCACAGTACGATTGCAGGCTATACCTATGAGTTTTTAGTAAATGACATTACCGCAGTTAAAGAACTAGAAAATGGTTCATTCGAACTTTTATCTTTTGAACAGTTTAACTACAGCTCATACGATGATGATTCACTTCGTTATGATCGCAAAAAGAAATACGTTATTTCAAATGTGAATGGTGAATATTTTATCGATTCAATTACAGATTTAGAAACAAAAAAGACCAAATATTAAAGGAGATGTTTGAATGAAGATTTGTTCCGTGTGTAATCATGCACAAGAAGAAGGAAAGTTTTGTGGGAAATGTGGTGCACCCTTTACAGCAGTAGAAACTGATCAAGCTCAATCTGAAACAGTGGCAACGACTGAAGCTAGTGTGCAACCTCATCCAGTTCACCCATCGGCAGCAACACAACAGCCGACGGAGCCAAATGAGCAAATTGAAAAGCTGAAAACTGAATCGAAAATGTTTTTTAGCTTCTTTATGCAACAACTAAAGTCACCTTCAGCTCATTTTAATGCTGTAAATTCAAGTGCTAAAAATAGTCTGATTAGTATTATATTGTACGTTCTGTTAACTGCACTTGCGGTTTATGCGCTCATTCGATCGGTCGTTGGCTCGAGCTTAAGTTATTTCGGACCCTCATTTATTCAAATTATATTTTACTTTACACTTTTCGCAGTGATTTTGCTTGCCATCAACGTTACCGCGATTTTTGTAACAAGCAAACTCTTTTCGGAAAATCTTAGTTATACAGAAGTTGTTCGAAGAGTCGGCGGTTTCTTTGCACTTCCGATTCTATTCTCTGTAGTGGGAATTCTGTTAGCACTAATTGAATCTTATGGGTTATCTACGAGTGTTTTATATATCGGTGGCTTGCTTGCATTCGGTACGATTCCTGTTTATATCATGGTTAAGTTACTTGCGCAGAAAACAAAGTCAATGGATGGTTTTTATGCATTCTTATTTTATTTTGTGATTACAGCTGCACTGAGCATCGTGCTCGTCATGTTAGTTGCTGACTCAGCAATTGGGGATTTATTCGATTATATTAGTTATTTTTAATCGTATTTTTATTAGAAATAGTTGAATTGGTTTTAAAAAAAGAATAGAGAGAAGTGGATTATTTATGAAGATTGTATTGAAGACACCTGCAGGTTTATCAAAAGAAGTGAAAGTTGGATTTAGTTGGAC
>JARIDM010000286.1 GCA_029263945.1 Sporosarcina sp. | reverse complement strand
CCAAAGTGACTAATGTCAGGATGCTTTGGTAATTGGTCCCAGACCTCAACGCGTTCACGTACTTTTTCCCTGGACATTACGCCGCCTTTTTCAGTTCCTGTCAATCCTTTGAATATTTTACGAGGTTGAAAACCAATGACCATTGCTTCCCCTAAATCACGTGTTTTTCGTTGTTTATAAGCAGGTGCATTTCCAAATGCAAAAATGGGCTCTCCGTGAAACCTAAAATCCCATAAATAATGGTCTGGGTCACGTGGGCTTTCTGCTGGCCATTCAACTTCATCCACGTCATGTAGGTACTGCAAAATCTCCCAAAACTGCTGTCGGTAATCTTCCAATGAACCTTCTGTTTCAAAAGGCTCTACAAAAACAAAAAGGCCGTGGCGTGTTAGTTTAGGCTTATCGAAAAGGGCTAAAAAGGGTTTCATCGCCAGCGGTAAATTTGACCAATCATCTTGGGTAATATAGGCATACCGCAACTCGCCCCCTTTTTCCGCAGCCATCCCAAAATAACACGGAAATGTTTTATCCGTTACTGTTTCATGAAATTTTTTATAAGCAGTTAAGAGCCATTCAGGTAAATCATCTCTCGTTTCAAAGTCTTCTTTAACGAGCAAAGCACGATTTATACTCACGATGAAATTCCTCCATTTTTAAAAGTCATTTTCTTATAGTGTATGCTTCCCTTTTTTAAAAATCAAAAACCTATGCATCAATTTCTTAATAGGAGTTTTAATCCTTCAGCAATCCATATCGTCTGGTTGAGTTCATTATGAAATGGACGCCTATGATTGAAAAAGGAGAAAAAGGGTATACATAACACTATAAATAATTTTTATGGAGGAGAAAGATGAGATCCCTAGTAGAAAAGAGTGTTTCAACAGGATGTAAAAGTGAGTATGATACACTACAAAAAGTCGTCGTTTGTGAACCTAAATATATGGAAATTCAAGATGTGATTAACGAAGTGCAGGAAAAATATAAAGATGAAAATATCGATCAATCTGTTGCGCTCAAGCAACATGAGGCATTCACTGAAAAACTAGAAGCACACGGCGTTGATGTTGTTACTCTGCCAGCTTCAGAAGCCTATCCGGAACAAGTCTTTACCCGTGATATTGGCTTTACATTAGGTGAAGATGTATTTGTCGCAGAAATGGCCAGTGACATTCGTGAAGGAGAAGAGGAAGTCCTTAAAGAGTGGTTAGCATCTTCTGATATTATATACAAAAACTTACGTGTCAATAAAATAGAAGGCGGAGACGTCATTATTGACCGCGACACAATTTTTGTCGGTATTAGTAGCCGAACAGGGAAGGACGCGGTTAAAGAACTCGCGGAGAAACTACCCACGTTTAAAGTAATTGGCATTCCGTTTGACGAAAAGTATTTACACTTAGATTGCGTGTTTAACATCTTATCCCCTGAAACAGCGCTCATTTTTTCAAAAGCGTTGCATCCCAAAACGGTTGAGATGTTGGCAAGTCGTTACCAGCTCATTGAAGTGTCTGAAGCGGAACAATTTACGATGGGGACCAACGTGTTATCTATTGGTGAAAAAAGACTGTTTAGTTTGCCGCAAAATAGCAACGTCAACAAAGAGATGCGTGCGCGCGGTTTCAACGTAATTGAAGTCGACTTCTCAGAAATTATTAAGTCTGGCGGTTCTTTCCGTTGTTGCTCAATGCCCGTTGAACGCGTCTAATATCGTAGCTAAACCTCACTGACTCGTGAGGTTTTTATTTTCCATCGAATCACGCCCACAATCCGCGTTTTTGACTTTCACTTATCACTCGACTTAAATCGGCTTGAATTCAAGGCATTTAAAGAATTAACAAAAGCGGAGGTAATTTCATGAATCATTTAAAAGGCATGCACCATGTAACAGCAATCACAAGCAGTGCAGAAGAAAATTATCGATTTTTCACATATATACTAGGCATGCGTTTAGTGAAGAAAACGGTGAACCAAGATGACATTCAAGCGTATCACCTATTTTTTGCCGATGACGTTGGAAGCGCAGGCACGGATATGACATTTTTTGATTTTCCAGGGATTCAAAAAGGCAGACACGGCACAAATGAAATTTACCGCACGGCGTTTCGCGTACCGACAGATGCTGCACTTGAGTACTGGGTAAAACGTTTCGACCGTTTAGAAGTCACACATGACGGGATCCAAGAACAGTTTGGCGTCAAAGTACTATCCTTTAGTGATTTCGATGACCAACAATACCAACTGATTTCAGACGAAAAGAACCAAGGTGTTGCAACGGGTATACCTTGGCAAAAAGGACCGATACCACTAGAACACGCCATTACAGGACTCGGCCCCATCCACATTCGTATCGCAAAATTTAATCAGTTAAAAATTGTCTTAGAAGAAGTACTGTTGTTCAGGGAAATAAAACAAGAAGGAAACGATCATCTCTTTGAAGTTGGAGAAGGTGGAAACGGTGCTCAAGTAATTGTGGAAGAGAACACCGACCTTCCCCCTGGAAGACAAGGCTACGGGACCGTCCACCACGCCGCGTTTCGCGTTGAAGACCGTACCGTTTTAGATGAATGGACGAAACGCATCGAAGGCTTTGGTTTCCAAACATCTGGTTACGTGGATCGATTCTTTTTCGAATCGCTCTACACGAGAATGGTCCGAGGCATCCTCTTTGAATTCGCAACCGACGGCCCTGGTTTCATGGGAGACGAACCGTACGAAACCCTCGGCGAGAAACTCTCATTGCCGCCATTCCTTGAATCCAAACGGGAACGAATCGAGCAAATT
>JARIDM010000257.1 GCA_029263945.1 Sporosarcina sp. | reverse complement strand
ACTGTTATCACAGAACGGCCAATCTAAACAAACTAACTCTGAGTTTGTATGACGAACGAGGGCACCTGTATAAACAACGATATATGAATAAATTGTAACGCCGATTGTGTGCCATTTGAGGTGGTCTCTTATTTGTATATTCTTTACATCAAATTTTTGTTCATTTTCAAATATGAGAAGGGTTAATAAAAGTACGGAAGCGAATGAAATCAGTGAGATTCCAAAGTGTAAAGCTAGAATGAAATCACCTTGACCCCACAGTACCTGTGCTGCACCAATTAACGCTTGTAATAGGAGGAAAAATACCGCCATTATCGCCAAAAACTTTGTTTCGCGAATATGGCCAAGTGCTTTCCAAGACCAAACGGCCAAGACAACGATTAGTATACCGACACTTCCTGTCACTAAGCGATGTGAGAATTCAATGAGTACTTCCAGTGTGATGACATCTGGAATGAGTTGACCATTACAACCAGGCCAATGACGACCGCATCCTAAACCACTGTCAGTTTTAGTCACAAGTGCTCCGCCTAGCAAGATGAGAAGCATTCCGAATGTGGAGGCCACACCAAACCATTTTAAATATCGATTCGCTTTCAAAAAAAGACACCTACTTCTTTAGATAATTATCTTGTCGAACTTTAGTCTATGCATTTTTGATGATACCGAAATAATGCCCAAAAAACAATGTATTCTCAGGAATAAACCATATTCCTTCATGGATTTCACAAATTGTTCATAAATAAGACGTTATAACTTCACATATGACCACTACAAATGAATTACAATAGAGGGTGGACTTGAAGGGGAATAATGAAATTCTTCGTCATTTTATGAGTTTTTTCATATAAGTATAGAAATTGGACGAGAATTTCGATATAGTGAAGTATAAGTGAAATCTTTATTAACTTTGAAAGGAGGAGGAATATGTCAAATGGTCGTGCAATAACGGCATCGATTGACTCGAAACCGAATATCGTAGCGAAAACTTTTACGCAAGACTTCTTGGCGCTCATTAAAATAGGCATTGTTAATTCGAATATGATTACTGTTTTCACTGGTTTTTTCTTCGCAATGCAATTAAGCACACTGTCATTTTTAGCAAACCTTGACTTGTTGGTTTATGCATTACTAGGATCTGGACTATTAGTTGCTGGATCAGCAGCACTAAATAACCTGATTGATCGGGATATTGATCCAGTCATGGAAAGAACTAAAACTAGACCGACAGTAACAGGCCGCTTTAACGGATCCGCTGTACTAGCACTGGCACTTACGTTTATCGTAATTGGCGAGGTGTTACTGTATTTAGCGTCACCTGCTGCGGCAATTTGGGGACTTGCAGGAGTGTTCAGCTATGTAGTACTCTATTCAATGTGGTCTAAAAGGAAGCATGTGAGTAATACAGTTGTTGGAAGTATTTCGGGTGCGATTCCACCATTAATAGGGTGGGCAGCAGTTGAGCCGTCATTAGGCATGGGCGCATGGGCATTGTTTTTAATAATGTTCATTTGGCAGCCACCTCATTTCTATGCACTTGCGATGCGACGTACAGAAGAATACAGAGCTGCAAATATTCCAATGCTACCTGTTGTAAAAGGTTTCGCACGAACTAAAAAATCGATTCTAGGATGGGTTTTGTTGCTATTCCCTCTGCCGTTTTTACTCGCAGAATTAGGAATTGGCTTTATTGTATTAGCAACTGCACTCAATATTGGATGGCTGTATTTCGCGGTGAGAGGGTTTAACGCAAAAGATGATATTAAATGGGCAACAGGAATGTTTGTTTATTCAATAAACTACATGACGATATTATTCGTATCCATCATTATTTTTGCGCTCTTTATCTAACGAAATGAATAAATGCTCAGTATTGAAAAAGTGCATGTCAGGCAAAGTTCGGACGAAGTTCTGCTTTGCAGTAATTTACTTTTGGAATTCTTTCTTATGAACAGGAATTCACATATAGGGACTGGTAGTCCCCGATTTACAGATACTATTTAGAAAGAGAGGTATGATTAAGCGATGATGAAAGGACTTAAGAAATGGCGTCTCTTTTCTCTGTTAGCAGCTCTTACCGTTTTCCTAGCGGGGTGTGGTCAAGAGGAGTTATCAACACTGCTTCCAGCGGGGCAAGTCGCTAAAGACCAATTTAATTTACTACTGTTATCTTCAGGCATTATGTTACTTGTAATCTTGGTAGTAGTGGCCATCTATGTAGTAGCACTCGTACGTTTTAGACGTTCGAAATTAGGTGAAGACCATATACCTGAACAAGTTGAAGGAAACAGTACGCTAGAACTTGTATGGACAGTTATTCCGATTATTCTCGTTCTTATATTAGCAGTACCAACTGTTTATTATACATATAAACTTGGTGATGTAACTGCGATGGGTGCAGTAGATGATGATGGGAACGATGAGAATCTTGTTGTTGATGTAACAGCAAAACTTTACTGGTGGGAGTTTGAATACCCACAACTTGGAATTGTTACTGCTCAGGAATTGGTTGTACCAACCGATGAGAAAGTATATTTCAATTTAATGGCTGCAGATGTGAAACACTCCTTCTGGATACCAGCTGTAGGCGGTAAACTTGATAATAACGTTGAAAACATGAACAAGTTTTACCTCACCTTTGAAAAAGAATCAAGTGAACTAGATGAAGGTGTATTCTTTGGTAAATGTGCTGAGCTTTGTGGGCCATCACATGCACTTATGGACTTCAAGGTAAAATCATTGCCACGTGCTGACTTTGATGCTTGGGTTACTGCAATGCAAGCAACAGAAGGCGTAACAGCAGATAAAGAGTCTGCTGACGAAGGAGAAGCATTATTTGCGGCAAGCTGTATTCAATGTCACGCAGTTTCTGGAGTTGGCGAGACAGGTGCGGTAGGTCCGAATTTAGCTGACTTTGGTGAACGCAACAGAGTTGCAGGTTTTATGAAGCACACTGAAGAAGATCTAAAAAAATGGATTAAAGATCCACAAAAATACAAACCTGGCAACCAGATGCCTCCATTTGCGGACGCTTTCACAGAAGACGAGCTGGATGCACTTGCAGGTTATTTAATGGAACTGTCTGTTGAAAAGTAATGTAATTTGATTTTGAAGAGGAGGTAAACAAGTGAGTTCAGTTGCACAAAAGAAAAGTTTTGGCTCGTGGTTATGGGACTGGATGACGACTGTCGACCACAAGAAGATCGGAATACTTTACTTCCTAGGTGGAGGATTATTCTTCGTACTTGGTGGAATAGAAGCAATGATTATTCGTATTCAACTTCTTACACCAAATAATGACCTCATTAGTGCAGGGTTATTTAACCAAATCATCACGATGCACGGAACAACCATGATCTTTTTAGCGGCCATGCCGATATTATTTGGTTTTATGAACGCAATTATGCCACTTCAAATTGGCGCGCGTGACGTAGCATTTCCATTCCTTAACTCATTAGGTTTTTGGATGTTTATGTTAGGTGGAATCTTCCTGAACATGTCTTGGTTCATAGGGCAAGCGCCTGACGCAGGATGGACATCGTATGCATCACTCGCGATTACATCTGAAGGTCACGGTGTAGATTTCTATGCAATCGGTCTACAAATCGCAGGAGGGGGTACCCTCATATCGGGGATTAACTTCCTTGTAACGATTATTAATATGCGTGCACCTGGGATGACGTATATGCGTATGCCATTATTTACATGGACTACGTTTGTTGCGTCGGCTATGATATTATTTGCTTTCCCACCATTAACGGTTGGCTTATTCTTCTTGACATTCGATCGAATGTTTGGCGGGAATTTCTTCGATCATGCGATGGGCGGAAACACGATTATCTGGGAGCACATATTCTGGATTTTCGGTCATCCAGAAGTTTATATTTTAATATTACCGGCATTCGGTATATTCTCTGAAATCTTTGCAATGTTCTCTCGTAAACGGTTATTTGGTTATACCGCGATGGTATTTGCTACCGTTCTCATTGGATTCTTAGGATTCATGGTTTGGGCGCACCATATGTTTACAGTAGGACTTGGTTCAACAGCGAACGCGATATTCGCGGTTGCGACGATGGCAATTGCCGTTCCAACAGGTGTTAAGATCTTTAACTGGTTACTCACCATGTGGGGCGGAAGTATAAAAGTAACAACACCTATGCTTTATGCAATCGGATTTATTCCGTCATTCGTAATGGGTGGTGTTACAGGGGTTATGCAAGGTGCAGCACCACTTGACTATCAATTGCATGACACGTACTTTATCGTAGCGCATTTCCACTATGTAATCGTAGGTGGAGTTGTACTTGGTATTCTTGCAGCAACGCATTTATATTGGCCAAAAATGTTTGGTACAATGTTAAATGAAACGTTAGGTAAATGGACGTTTGCGTTCTTCTTTATTGGCTTCCATATGACATTCTTAATCCAACACTGGTTAGGATTCTGGGGAATGCCACGTCGTGTATTCACATACATGGATGGACAAGGTTGGAACATGGCAAACTATATTAGTACAATGGGTGCCTTCATGATGGCGATCGGTGTGCTGATTCTCGTTTACAATATCATTATGACTTCAATCCGCAATGTACCTGTTGCAAATGACCCATGGGGCGATGGACGTACGCTTGAATGGGCAATTCAATCACCACCACTTT
Organism: Sporosarcina sp.; assembly: GCA_029263945.1. GTDB lineage: Bacteria > Bacillota > Bacilli > Bacillales_A > Planococcaceae > Sporosarcina. The sequence continues at coordinate 2,210 of JARIDM010000257.1, read as the reverse complement.
ATTACAATTTCCCACAGACACCACTTGTTCGTGGATTAGATACTGTGTGGATTGAAAAACAAGAAGGTAATGAATCTGGTCTAACACCAGCAGTTCCGGTACAGGATATTCATATGCCACATGGTTCAATTATTCCATTCTTAATGACTTTTGGTATGTTCATTGGTGGATTTGGTGCAATGTTCCGTACAGAAACAAGCTGGGGACTACCATTACTAATCTTTGGTATCGCTTGGACGTTTGTCGCAATGGCAGCTCGTTCATTAATAGATGACCTTGGTTATTATGTTCCAAAAGAAGAAATTTTAGAAGATATGAAACGTGAAAGGGGACGTAAATAATGGACTTGAATAAAAAGTTTACCCCTGAGACGTGGCCGGATAACCCGGAAACAGCTACATTTGAAGCAAAAAATAAGTTTATTGGTTTCTGGCTTTTCCTAGGTGGGGAAACAATCTTATTTGCAACTTTGTTTGCGACCTATTTAGCATTAAAAAACAAAGGAATCACAGGGCCAGAGTTTTCATCACAAGAATTGTTTGAATTACCATTAGTATTCGTCATGACGATGCTTCTGTTAACTTCATCATTGACGAGTGTGTACGCAATGTATCACTTAAAGAATTATAACTTTAAGAAAATGCAACTCTGGCTTGGAATTACAGCGTTTTTAGGACTTGGCTTCCTAATGCTAGAAGTTTATGAGTTCGTACATTATGTACAATTAGGTTTTACATTCGACAACAGTGCATTTAGTTCGGCGTTCTTTACGCTTGTTGGAACACACGGTTTCCACGTAGCGATTGGACTTGTTTGGATTACATTGTTGATATTCCGTAACTCTAAACGTGGACTAAACTTGTATAATGCGTCTAAGTACTACACATTCTCATTATACTGGCACTTTATTGATGTCGTCTGGGTATTTATCTTCACTGTAGTCTACTTGATGGGAGTGGTAGGTTAATATGGCAGACATCGAAATTTACGAAAAGTCACCTGGTGAGTTTCAAGCTGGCCAACGACGTTCAAGAAAAGCAATGCGTGCGCAAGTAATTATGTTCTCGCTTATGATTTTCTTAACATTCGTATCGTTTTCAGTAGTCTTAGCGTATAATGCAGATGTAATTGGATTTTCGAAGTTCTTCGTCATTCCAGTATTGATGTTATTTGCGGCAATCCAAGTGGGCTTGCAATTGTATTACTTCATGCACATGAGTGAAAAAGGACATGGTATTCCTGAAATGTTCATGTACACTGGAGCATTGCTAGCATTTCTAATCGTGCTCACGTTTGTGACAATTGTTTGGTGGAACTAAATTGAAAAAAGCCTATGGAATTCTACTTCCATAGGCTTTTTCAATTAACTAAATTAAAATGTCATAGTTCATCCATTGAGTTATAGGACTCTTTTGCTTTATAATAAAGGGTATAGTCTAAAATGAAGGAGCGATGGCCTAATGCCGTTAAGTATATTCGGATTTCGAGCTTTATGGAGTCCATGGTTTTTTCTTTCTCTTGTTGCAATTTATTTACTTTACTTTTTAGTTACCATGAAGTGGCGACATAAATTCGAGAATTCTGAACCAATCACAAAAAAACAAATTATTTATTTTTCAAGTGGGATGCTGCTTCTTTACATATTAAAAGGATCCCCAGTGGATTTGCTTGGTCATATTTTATTTACAATTCATATGACGCAGATGGCATTACTTTTATTAATCGCCGTGCCACTATTAATGTTAGGAATTCCAAACTATTTATGGATTGCCTTGTTTAAAATCAAAGTCATTGATCGGGTGTTTCGTTTCTTTACAAAACCACTGATTAGTTTACTTGTATTTAGTATGATGTTTTCTGCTTATCATTACCCAATGATTTTAGATTACGTAAAATTAAGTTTAGTGTTACATGGCTTATTCACAGTTACTATGTTCATGGCAGGTGTTTTTCTCTGGTGGCCAATTTTGAATACACTTAAAGATCACCCAACCCTTCATGGATTACAAAAAATCGGTTACGTTATTTTAAGCGCAATTTTAATCACACCAGCATGTACATTGATCATTTTTGCGGATGTACCCGTTTATGAAACGTATATGAGCGGTGAAGCTTGGTTACAGGCAATGGCTCTTTGTGTACCAGCTGGCACGCTTGCAGGACTCTCAGGCTTAGGTATTTCTGGCCCAGAGATGTTTACGAATATGTCT